>JADJZB010000031.1 GCA_016719485.1 Holophagales bacterium | reverse complement strand
TGGTGGGCGATGATGATCGACATCGAAGTGCATCGGCTGCGGGAACTGCGTGCGGGCCTGCAAGACGGAGAACGACGTTCCCCTCGGGCCGGAGTACTTCAGGACCTGGGTCGAGCGTTACCACGTGCCGGAAGGCGTCTCGGAGCACCCGGACGTCGACTCGCCGAACGGCGGCTACGACGGCTTCCCGGAGCGATACCGTTCGGGCGACGGAGCCAAGAGTTTCTTCGTGCCGAAGCTGTGCAATCATTGCGCGCATTCTCCGTGCACCCAGGTCTGTCCGGTCAGGCGACCTTCGACAGCCCCGACGGCGTCGTCCTCGTCGACCAGACCTACGCTCGGCTGCCGCTACTGCGTCCAGGCTTGCCCGTATGGCTGCCGCTTCATCGACCCGCGGATGAACACGGTCGGCAAATGCACCCTCTGCTACCACCGGATCACGAAGGGGCTCACGACGGCGTGCTGCGAGACGTGCCCGACCGGCTCGCGCAGCTGGGCGACCTGCAATCCCGAAGGACCCCATCCACGAGTTCTTCGACGCACGTTCAGGTGCTCAAACCCCAGATGGCCACAGGCTCGGAAGACCTGGTACGCGGTCTCGACGGGTCGCGTGGTGAGGGAGGCGGCCGTGCACGAAAGGTCTGACGAGCCTGATGGAAGGCTTCATGTATCCCAACGAGGTCGAAGCCCAGTGGAGCGTCCTCATCGTTCTCTACCCGTACATCACCGGTCCGTTGCCGGGGCGTTCATCCTCGCGTCCCTCGAAGGGGTCTTCCGCGTCGAGGCCGTGAAACCGACCCTACCGCCTCGCGCTCTGGCGGCGCTCGCCTTCCTCATCGTCCCGCCGCTGCCTCTCCAGCTCCACCTCCACCACCCGAGCGCTCGTTCTCGATGTACCCTACGCCAATCCGTCGTCGGCGATGGCGATGTTCGGATTCGTCTACCTCGGTAAACCTGATGGCCGTCCTCGTCCTCGAGATCTGGCTCAGCCTACCGGGCCGAGATCGTCCAGACGGCGAGGGAGTCGACCGGACTGAAGAGGCTTCTCTATCGCGCGATGGCCCTCTGGAGCGACGACCTGAGCGAGGAGTCGCGCCGCCTCGACGACAGGGTCGGGTACATCCTCACGATCATCGGCATTCCGTCGGCGTTCCTCCTCCACGGCTACGTCGGGTTCATCTTCGGTTCGATCAAGGCGAACCCCTGGTGTCGACGCCCCCTCATGCGCGATCGGGTCTTCCTCTCCTCGGCGATCGTCTCGGGGATCGCGCTCGTTCTCCTGATGTACATGGCGACCTGCGCCGCGAAGCGGATCTCCATCGACATGCGCTGCGTCGACACGCTCGCCAGGTACCTCTTCTACGCCTTCATCATCGACTTCCTGCGGAGGGATCGATCCTCCACCGGATGTACGAGGCGGACGAGTCTTTCAAGAGCCTCGACTTCATGGTGAAGACCAAGCTCTTCGTCTCGCAGATCGTCCTGCAGATCGTCCTCGGAGGACTGGTCCCGATCGTTCTCCTCGCCGTGACCCAGGTCGTCAAGCTCTCGGACCAGGCACGGAAGGGGATCTACGCCCTCTCGGCGGCGCTCACGCTCGTCGGTATCCTCGCGATGCGCTGGAACGTCGTGATCGGGGGCCAGCTCTTCTCGAAGAGCTTCCTCGGCTACACGACCTACAAGATGGACTTCGCCACCGCGAGGGCTTCTCCCGGCGATCCTCCTGATGATCCTGCCGTTCGTCATCCTGGCGATCCTGGTGAAGCTCCTTCCGCCCTGGCACGACCCGGAGGCGGAATTACGGCCTGGCTGACTCCCGAAGGAAACGCGGAGGTGACGAGATGACGGACCGCGTCGACCTCCTGGAAGAGCGGGTGGCTTCTCTGGCGTCTGCTGTCGCGAGGCTCGAGGCCCGCCTCGCGCGTTTCGAAGGCCCGGTTGAAGCTGTCGGGAAGGCCGGCGCGGAGTGGGAGGAAGGGGCCGCGCCTGGAGGCAGGTCCGACGCCACTCCGGCGCCCGCCGAGGCCGTGGGCTCCCTTCCTGCGGCTCTGGCCGGCCGGGTCTTCCTCGGCATCGGCGGCGCATTCCTCTTCCGCGCGCTCACGGAGGCCGGGACCCTGCCGCACCTCGTCGGTGTTGCTCTCGGTCTGGCGTACGCGGGGGCGTGGGTCCTCGCGGCGGAATGGAGCGGAAGGTCCGGACGCCGGACGGACGCCGCCGTTCACGGGCTCCTCTCCCTCGCGGTCTCTCTCCCGCTCCTCTGGGAAACGACGGTGCGGATGCGGGCGGTGCCGCCGCTCGCGGCGGCCGGGCTCCTCGGCGCGGTCGGGGTGGCCGTGTTCGTCGTCGCGTGGCGGCACGACCTTGCGAGCGTGGCGTGGGCGGCCACCCTGGGCGCCGCCGGGACCGCCTGGGGCCTCCTCCTGGCCACGACGCGGATCGAGCTCTTCACGATCCTCCTCATCGCGTTCGGTGCCGCCACGCTCTGGGCGACGTACGGCCGCCGCTGGCACGGCCTGCGCTGGCCGGCCGCGCTCGCGGCCGACCTGGCGGTCCTGACGCTCGTCCACCTCGCAGGCCGTCCGGGCGGGCCGCCCGAGGCGTACGCCGGCCTCTCTGCCGGGGAGGCCGTGTTCGTCGCTCTCCTCCTCTTCGTCGTCTATGCCGGGAGCTTCGCGGCGAGGACCCTGGCGCGGCGACGGGACGTGAATGTCTTCGAGGTCTTCCAGACGGCAGCGGGTTCTCGCGGCCGGGTACGGAGGGGGCGGTGCGCCTCTCGAATGCGGCCGGAACGGGAGAAGGCCCCTCGGAGTGGCGGCACTCGTGCTCTCCGCTCTCGGCTACGCCGCGGCTTTCGGCTTCGTGGAGCGCGATGCGGCCGGCGGCAGGAACTTCCTCTTCTTCTCGTCGCTCGGCCTCGTCCTCGCGCTGACCGGCGGGGGGCTGCTCGCCTCCGGACCTGCTCTCGCGTTCGCATGGATCCTGTTCGGGCTCGCCGCGGGCATTCTCGGAGCGAAGTCCGGCCGGCGTTCCCTCGTCGCGCACGGTGCGCTCTACCTCGTCGCGGCGTGCTTCCCATCCGGGCTCCTCCAGGTCGCCGCATCGGCGTTCGCTCGGTCCGACGGAGCCGATCCCGCTCGGATGAGCGCCGCCGCCGCGTCGGTCGCGCTCGTCGCCGGAATCTCGTGGATCCTGACGGTACGCTGGCGGGGTTACGAGCCGGCGGGCTCGCGGTCACGTCTCGCGGCGCTGGCCCTCCTGGCAGTCGCAGCTGCCGGGGCAGGGGTCTGCGGCGGTCGAGACCCTCGTGGCGGTTCTCCCGGCCGGCTCGGCGGTCCCGGTGCGGACGGCGGTCCTGGCGGCAGCCGCCGTGGGACTGGCGGCTCTTCGCGTCCGGACGGGCGTGGAGGAGGTGGGCTGGCTGGCCTGGGGCGTCCTCGTCGGAACGGCCATCAAGCTCTTCCTGCAGGACCTTCCGCAGGGACGGCCCGCTTCGCTCTTTGCGGCGTTCGTTCTCTGCGGGCTGGCGCTCCTCGCCGTGTCGAGGCTCGGGAGGCGGGTCGTCGCCCTGAACCCCTGACCGGCTGAGAGACGGGATTGAGAGTTGAATGGGGTGGCTCTTCGCTGCCGCATTGCGGCAAAATTCGCTGTGGTCGCAGGGAGCACCTGCAACCGAACGTACAGACAGGAGGACGTTCGATGAGTCTCTGGAAACGGACTTCGGCTCTGGCCCTGACCGCGTTCGTCGCAATGAACCTCACGGGATGTGGTGGCAAGAAGGGGCGCCTGCCGGGGGAAGCGAACCGGCCCCGGCCGTGGGAGCGCCCGCAGAAGCCGCGGCCCCGCGGCGAAGAGCAGATCAGCCTCCCGAAGGGCTGGGCGATGCTGGACGCCATCTCGGCCGCTGACGTCGGCGCCATCACCGGCGAGACGATGACCTACTTCCCGGAGGCCGGGAGCAAGGCCCAGGAGGGGAGACCGTCGGCCGGCTTCACCGTGGCCGGGAAGGACTTCTCAAGATCACCTTTACGCCGTCGTCGGAGGAGGCGAGAAGGAGTTCGAGGCACGAATGGCTTCGCCGCTCCCGGCTCGGTCGTCGACGTCCCAGGATCGGCGACAGGGCCTACATGTGCGACTTCGTCACGGGGGCGACCGTCATCGTCGTCCTGAGGGGCCAGGACGTCGTTCGCGTCGACTGGCAACCGAAGACGTACGACAAGCACGACAAGGTCGAGCTCGGCAAGAAGCTCGCCGGAAAGCTCCTCGAGAACCTGTACAAGTAGAGCCGCGGCGCAGAGAAGGCGCTCCCCGAGGGTGGCATCGGGCCGTCCTCGGGGCCGGCCGTCTCGTGAGTTGGTGGAATCCGAGAAGGCCCCGGAGAAGCCGAGTCCGGACGGATCGTCGGTGCTACTCCCTCAGGCTCTCGGCGATCGCCGAGATCGCCGCCTCGGCCTCCATCGCGAAAGAGGCAGGGAAGACGAAGGAGAGAACGACCTTGTCGCCGGCCTTCTTCGTCGCAACGTAGACCTCGGCGATCGAAGGCGACGGGATCTTCTTCTCGAGCGCCCGCCCTTGGCCTTCTTCCCGAGGAGCGTCCGCTCTACGGGCTTCCCGGTGTCCGACGTCGCGAGAAAAGTCGTCGTCACGTAGTCGAGGAGCTCCGTGTCGGCCATGCCAGAGTCCTTCGGGAAAGCGACCGCGGTGAGGCTCAGCTTCTCCCCCCCGGCCTTCGCGTCGGCAGGGTGGACGACGAGAAGGGCGCCCTGGGCCGGCGTTCTCCGGGGCGGAGAAGGGACAGGGAGCGGCTTTCAGACCGTGGAGCTCGATCGCCGCGGGCGTGGCGGCGACGGTCGGCCAGGCCGCGGCGGCGAGGACGGCGAGGGTCGAGAGGAGAAGGGCACCATCCGACTCGGCATCTTCTTTCCCTCCGTCGGGTAGATCTCGGGTCGCGATGTCACTTCACCACCGTTGCGACGAACGAGCCCTTGAACGGGCCGTCCTGGCCGGTGACGTCGAAGGTCCCGCAGACGCGTGCGTCGGTCACCTCGACGAGCGTCGCCCTGCCGGACTTCAGCCCGGGCCGTAGACGACGGGCGTCCCGTCGTCCTTTCCGAAGCCGAGGTCCCCGCGGACGTTCATCGGGTCCCAGACGTTCGCGCGGACCGCGTACTCGCCCGCGACGATCGGCTTCGACGCGTTCACGAACGTGATCGCCAGGGAGACCTGCCCCTTCCCCTTCACGGGGGACGTGTCGAGGCGCGCGGCCGCCGCCTTCGCGTCGAACTCGGCGTTCGTGACGAAGACAGTGAGGCCGAAGGCGCTCTTCGTCGCCTTCGCCTTCGTCAGGGCCTTCAGCTCGAAGGGGGCCACGGGCTTGTAGGCCGTGTTCCTCGACAGCTTCTCGACGGTGGTCGCCTTCGGGCAGTCCGCGGCGGACCCCGGGAGGGGGGCGAGCGCGAGACCGAGGACGAGGGGGACAAACGCCTTCTTCATGTCTACTTCTCCTCCCGGCACTCGAGCGCGTCGCGCTCGAGGAGGCCGGCCGTGGTCTCTTCTTCCCGACGTACCGCACGAGGGAGCCATCCCGGCGTCCCTTCGTTCACGAGGCCGACGGCCTCTACGACGTTCCCCTTCACGACGTACCCCTTCCGCTGCTCGGGCGAAGGTGCCGCGGTGAGGAAGTGCGCCTTCGGGGCGACGACCGTGCAATTGAACGCGGGCTTCCATCCGTCCTTCGTGAATGTCACCGGGCCAGTTGGCGCCGCAGAATGAGGCGATCCGTTCGTCGTCTGCATGGTCACCTTTCCGCCCTTCGTCGTGAAGGTGACAGTTCCCTGTTCATCTGCGTGCTCCCACGTCCCGTCGCCGGCGAATCCCGCGACGCCGATCCCGTCGCAGATGTGGGCGGTCGCGCCGAAGACGCCGGAGTAGGAGAAGGTGAGCGTGTCGCCGGCCCGCATCAAGGCGAGCGGGCCGTGCTGGCCGTACCAGACGCCGGTCGGGTCGAAGCCGCGGCCGTCCGGCGTCTGGGCTCCTGCAGAGCTGCAGGCGAGCAGGGCGAGGAGGAGCAGGGCCCACGGGGGCTTCATCGATGCCTCCTTCTGTCTGGCCTCACCAGAGCAGGAAGTCGTAGGTCTCGCCGGCGTTGAGGTGGTAGGTCCCTTCGATTCGCCAACTGCCATCTGCATCGCTCGCCTTCGCGTACTCCCTCTCCGTTCGCCCGGGATAAGTGAGCTCGTAGAGGAGATGGAGCTCGCGAGTCTTCGAAAAGAGGTTGCGGGTGAGGGTCGGCGCGAAGGAGCCGGCAGCCGCCGAGCGCGCCCACCTCCGCCGCTTCTCGTGCGCCGCTGCGAACTTCTCACGCGGCACCTCGTCCCGGTAGCTCGCGGAAAGGCATTTCTCCCACGCCTCCGCGTAGAGGCCCTCGCCGACGAGGCGGCAGTAGTCGGTCATCACGCCCCGGTCGATCTCGGTGGCGACCTCCCAATCCTTCCCCTGGCCCCGGATCGCCGCCCAGACGACGACGCCGATCACGGCAGCGATTGCGAGACCGACGAGGGGCCCGCCGGCGGAGTCGTCTTCCACGTTCCCTCCTTCCCGGCCGGGGCACAATTGCCGACGCCGCCCCGCGAGACCGTGTCACCGCGCCCCGCTCCGCACGGCCGGATCCGCATCGAACAGGATACCTCCCGACGTCGGGGATTGGCGAACTCGGGAATCGGGACGGGCCGGGTCCCGATCGCCCCACCGGGACGGCGTGCGGTGTAACGTAGCAAGAGCGTCGCCCCCAGGCCAAGGAGGTCCGCCTTGAGGAGAGCGATCCCCGCCGCCCTGCTCGTCCCGTTGCTCCTCCCGCGCGCCGAGGCGGCGGGAGGGCGGAGATGAACCCGGCCGCGGCCGGGGAGGCCCGAAGGGAGGGCGCCGCATCGCCGGCGGGGCGCAACCCGGTGCGTACCGTCGCCACCGTGATTGCGATCGTGGGCGCGCTCACGGGGCCGGTCTCCTTCCTCTCCTTCCCCGGCTTCGGCGCCTGGAAGGGCGAGGACCTGCAGGGCGCCTGGGTCCTCCTGCTCGCATCTCTCTTCATGGCGAGCCCGTTCGCGCCGTTCCTCTCGCGGCCCGCCTCTCGAAGACGAAGGCCGGCGCGGCCGTCGTCGCCGCCCTCGCCCTCGTGGCCGTCCTCTTCGGGGCGCTCATCGACGTCGACGCGGCGCTCCGGAAGGACTTCGTCCTCCTCGTCGTGTCGGTCGGGGTCCCCGGGGTCCAGTGGCTCATGGCGCTGCCGGCCGTCGTCGCGGCGCTCGTCCTGCGGCCGAAGAAGACCTCCGCGCCTCGCTGAGGGCCCGCCCGCCCGCTCGAGCCGTTACCATGGGTCGGTCGGGCCCGGGCAGGCAGGATAGGGCTGCTGGAACGCCATGCTCCGGCCCGGCTTCCGCCGGCTCTCGGACTGCATCCCGAACGACTTCGAGCCCCAGAACCGGTCGCACGGGCCGCCGAGGAAGACGGTGACCGTGCTCCCCTTCCGGTCGACCATCCCCGCGTGCTGGGCCGCGTCGCAGACGCTCGAGCCGATGTAGTAGACGCGCGTACCCCAGAGCGACCCCTCCCGGTACCGGGTGTACTCACAGGTGCAGTCGAATGTGGACCCCTCGGGCATCGCCTCGAGCTCCTTGCTGAAGAGCGTCGGGCAGGGCTTGAGGTCCGCGGTCGCGCTCGGTGGCGGCGGGCACGGGGGCGGCTCGGCCGTGAAAGAGAAGGTCGCCGTCGGCGAGGCCCCGTTCTTCGAGACGACGTCGTTCGCCGCGGAGCCCCAGAGGCGTGGGCAGTCGGGCTGACGCCAGAAGGTCACGACGTCGCCCGGGCGGCTGAGGACGCCGGCGTGTCGGGCCGCCACGCAGAGGTCCGACGACGGCGAGTAGCGCCCCGACCCGAAGATGTTGAGGCCGGTCATGTCGGTGCAGACGCAGGACCGCGACTCTCCGACCGCCATCTCGCCGGCCTTCTCGAAAGAGGAAGGGCACACCGGGAGCATCCCGGAGGAGGTCGGCGCCGACGGCGCAACCGGCCCGTCGCGGTACGCTGCGATCCGGCTGATCGGTCCGCCGGCCTTTCCCTCGAACTGGACCCGAACCCGGACCGGCCACCGCGCCCCGTCGGCCTTCCTCGGCGTCGCGAGCCCGAGGACGGCCTTCGGCTCGCCGGAGGCCGGGGAGAGCTCGAGCTTCCCGAGCTGCTGCTCGACCACGGACGTCTTCGCGGAGAGCGGCGGGTCGAAGAGCCACTCGACCTCGCGCGCCGCCCCCGTGCCCGGGCTCTTGGCGACGACGATCCGCGCCCCCTTCGGGACCTTCGCGACGGCGCGAAGGCTCGTGTCGTCCTCGGACTCGACCGAGCCGAGGTACCCCGTGAAGCCAAACAGGTCGAGTGTGCTCGCGGCCGGCAGCTCGGCGACCTGGAGGTTCTGCGCGGTGACGTCGACGTGGTGGAGCACCTCGCGCACCTCGGCGACGCTCCCGGGACCCCGGCTCGGCCGGCACGACTTCTGCGCGACGACGATGACCCCCGCGATCGCGGCAATCACGAGGGACGTGACGAGCATCGTGCCGAGGGCGAGGGCGCCGGGATTGACGGCGAAGCCCATGCGCCGCACCGAGTCGACCTGCTGCTCGAGGCGGGTCGGGGCAACGGGCTTCTCCGGCGGAGGCACGCGCTCGGCGACCTCGGCAATCGCGACGAGCGCGTCGGCCCAGTCCTTCACCTGCGCCTGCGAGGGGATCCAGTTCATGAAGGCCGTCGAGAGGTGGAACGTGACGTTGAGCGCCCCGGGTCGCAGGACGAGCTGCCTGCGGGCGAACGGCCCCTTGAACCTCAGGAGCCTTCCGAGGAGCGCCGGGACGCCGGGTTCGGCAAGGACGCGGCGCACCCACGCCTCCTCCTCGCCAAAGACGTCGAGCCCGTCGAAAGCGGCGACGGCGAACCGGATCGGCTTCTCGCCCGCCAGCGCCGCGAGGAGCTTCGTGTCGCCCGAGCCCGCCGTTATGCCGAACCTCGTCCAGACGGCCAGGTCGGCCTCGAGGGCGAGGCGCGGGCCGCGCGAGAAGAAGCCCTGGAGGCGGCGTCCTCCGTACGCCCCTTCGTACCGGCGGTACTGGACCGCGTACGGGAAGGCGGCAAGGCCGAGGGAGCCGAACAACCTGTCGAACGTCGCGTTGCGCGAGCGCGTGGCGAAGTACGCGAGGATCGCCGGCAGGACCATCAGGAAGAAGGCCCCGATCCCGATCGGCAGAAAGATCTCCTTCGGATCGGAGCCCGGCGTGCGATGCATCCTCCCGAGCGGGAGCAGGAAGGACCCGATGAAGATCGCGAAGACGTAGATCGCGGCGAGGCCGCTGACGAGGCAGCCGCGGACGTACGACATCGCGACGGACTGGACGATTCGACCCATCACGGCCTCCACGGGACGGCGACGTGCAAAAGGGGCGGACGTTCCGCCAAAGAGCAATTTTACGCCGCGCTTCGCGGCTTCTTTCCGTTCGGATCGCGCTACGATGCCCGGCCGTGACCGACTTCACATTCCTCTGCAACGAATGCGGCACCCGGTACCCCGAGGATCGCGCCCTCTACGTCTGTACCTCCTGCGCCCGTCTCCAGGCGCCGGGAGGGTTCACTCGGGGCGTCCTCAGGGTCGAGCTGGCGGAGAGGGAGCTCCCGCGCCGCTGGCCGGACGCCCCGCTCGCTTCGCCGGTTGGCCTCTCGCCCTTTCTCCCGGTACGGGGGCCCTCCTCGTTCTTCTCCTTCGCCGCCGGAGGAACGCCGCTCCTTCCGGTGCCGCGCCTGCGAGAGGCGCTCGGCATGCCGCGCCTTTGGCTGAAGGACGACACCCGGAACCCCTCGGGCTCCACGAAAGACCGTGCCTCGCACCTGGTCGTCGCCAAGGCGATCGAGTACGGGTACGAGACGGTCGCCGCGGCCTCGACCGGAAACGCCGCGACGGCGCTCTCGGCAGCTGGCGCGGCCGCGGGGATCAAGACGGTCGTCTTCGTCCCGGCCTCGGCTCCTCCGGCCAAGCTGGTCCAGATGGCGAGCTACGGGGCGACGCTCGTCCCGGTCGCTGGGACGTACGACCAGGCTTTCGAGCTTTCGCTCGCGGCCTGTGCGCGCTTCGGCTGGTACAACCGGAATACCGCTCTCAACCCCTTCACGGTCGAGGGGAAGAAGACGGCCGCGCTCGAGATCGCGCGGGACCTCGCGCCCGAGGCGCCGGACGCCGTCGTCGTCCCGACGGGGGACGGCGTGATCATCGCGGGGATCGCGAAGGGTTTCGCCGATCTCGTCCGCTGCGGTCTCCTGCCGCGCGTGCCCCGCCTCGTCGCCGTCCAGCCGGAGCGGTCGGGAGCCATCGCGCGTGCCCTCCGCTCGGGCGCGGCGGAGATCACGCCCGAGCCGGACGCGGGGAGCGTCGCCGACAGCCTCACGGTGTCGGCCCCCCGCAACGCGGTGATGGCGCTGAAGGACATCCGCGCCTCGGGCGGCAGCGGCATCCTCGTCTCCGAGGAGGCCATCCTCGACGCGATCCCGCGCCTCGCGATCGCGACGGCTGTCTTCGCCGAGCCCGCGGCGGCGATCGCACTCGCCGGGCTCGAGATCGCGGTCGCCGAGGGCTCGTTTCCCGGTCGAGCGCGTCGTCCTCCTCGTCACGGGGACGGGACTGAGGACGTTCCCTCGGCGGCGCGCCGAGTGACCGTGCCGGTGCCGGTGGCCCCGACGCTCGAGGCGGTGGAGGCTCTCCTCGCCGGGTGACGAGGCCGGTCAGGGCCTCGTACCTCGTCTCGAGCGCGAGACGAGGTGGCCGGTCAGGTCCGTGAGGGTGTGGAAGGGGTTGGGGATGCGTTCGCGCGTGCGGCGCCGACCGTGACATCGAGGCTCACGGGCGGGTGCGCGGACTCCGGGCTCGCCGACGTGGGCGTCAACGTGACTCGAGCCGTTCCGGGCTTCGACGCTTCGAGCTCGTAGTGATGGGTCGTCACCCCGCCGTCGACATCGGGGGGCGGCTTCTCGATCTGCAGCCGGAGAAAACGAACGGCGTCGCCGTGGATCGCCGGAGAGGCAGGCCACTCGAACTGGTGCTCGCGCGGAACCGCGACCGGTCGCGTGACGACGAGGTCGATCACCGTCCCGGGAGCGACTTCAACGGCTTTCTGATTTCGTACGACGAGCATGGCTGGTCGGCCTTTCCTTTCCGCTCGGGCGCCACTCTCCGCAGGGTTCGTAGGAGGGCCCGCGGCGCCGCCCGCGCGGGCGCAGCCGGCGGCCGTCAGCAGGAAAAGGGACGGCGAAAGGGCCTCGAAGAACCTTCCGGGTCTTCTCACGCCGGGGAAAGCTATCACCGCGTGTGCCGCATTGCCGCCGGCAGTGACGTGCCCCCGGGCGCACAGTACGGGATCAGGGGTCCCACCCTGCCTGCCGCGATATCCTCTCGCCGCCCGTCCTCGCGGCGCGGCGGGAGGTTCTCGATGCCCGAAGTCGACGTCAAGCAGAAGGTCCTCGCGGCCAACCAGGCGGCTGCGGCGGCGCTCCGCGAGTCGTTCCGCGACCAGCGGACGCTCGTCGTGAACCTCATCTCCTCGCCCGGATCCGGGAAGACGACTCTCCTCGAGGCGACGGTGGCGCGGCTCTCCGGGAAGCTGAAGATGGGCGGCCTCGACGGCGACATCGCGACCGAGCGGGACGCCGACCGACTGCGGAAGGCCGGAATCCCGGCGCGGCAGATCCTGACAGGTGGCGCCTGCCATCTCGACGCACGGCAGGTCGACGCGGCGCTCGGGGAGGAAGGGGAGAAGCTCCGCGGTCTCGACATTCTGTTCATCGAGAACGTCGGGAACCTCATCTGTCCGACCTCCTACGACCTCGGGGAGGACTTCAAGATCGTCCTCCTCTCGACGGCGGAGGGGGACGACAAGCCGTTCAAGTACCCGGCAATCTTCTCGAGAGCGAAGGTGACGGTCCTGACGAAGGTCGATCTCCTTCCGTACGTCGATTTCGACGTCGCGGCCGTGAAGCGGCAGGTCGCGACACTGAACCCCGGCGCGCGGCTGCTCGAGGTCTCGGCGCGCAAGGGAGACGGCATGGACGACTGGTGCGCCCTGCTCGAGGGCGCGCTGGCGAGCAAGAGGGCGTCGTGAACCGCAACCAGATCCTCTGGCTCATCGCGATCGCGGGCGTGGCCATCTGGCTCTGGAAGAGCGGGAAGATCTCGAAGGACCCTGGCTCGTCGACGGCGCCGGCCGCGCCGGTCGCGTCCAGCGGCACCGCCCCGGGCTTTGCCGGCGAAGCGTGCCTGACGGCCGTGGAACAGGCGAGCCGGCGCGTGCAGGAGGCGGCGACGGTCTTTGCGCGAGCCCCGATCGATCCGGCCGCGTTCTCTTCGGAGGCGGAGGGCGCCTCGTCCGCGATCTCCGCGGCCGATGGGAAGTGCGGCGGGGGGGGCTCGACGGCCGAGCAGAGGGCGATGGAGGAGGCAAGGGGAGCGCTCTCCGAGATGCGTGCGCTCCTGTCGGACTTCTCGGGCGCCTTGTCTGGTAACGGAAGCGCCTCGGACGCCCCGCGGAGGCAGGAGTCGATCGAGAGGCACCTGGGCGCCGCGCGACTGGCGCTCCGGGGCTGAGGCCGGGTCCTCAGTCCGGCGCGTCGCCGAGCAGTCTCGACTGGTAGCGGCGGCTGACGCGCACCTGGATGCCGTTGCGCAGGACGGCGACGTAGTCGCCGTGCGACCAGGGAGGAGCTCGCGGACCGCCTCGATGGCGAGGATCTCGGACCGGTGGACCCGTGCGAAACGCCGGGGATCCAGGCGCTCCTCGAGGCGGGCGAGGGTCTCGCGCACGAGGTGACTCCCCTCGCCCGTGTGAACGCGGACGTAGTTCCCCTCCGCCTCGAGGCGAAGGACGGAACGCGCCGGCACGAGGAGGACCTTCTCGCCGTCGCGGACGACGAAGCGGTCGAGGTGGCGGGGGCGGAGCGCAGCGACGAGCCGCTCGAGCGACGCCGCCGGGCCTGGTCCGGCGAGGCGCCGGCGGGCGCGTTCCATCGCCGTCCGGAATCTCTCGGCGTCGTAGGGCTTCAGGAGGTAGTCGACGGCCTCGAGGTCGAACGCGCGGACGGCGTACTCGTCGTACGCGGTGACGAAGACGACTGGCGGCATCGCGGCGGGGCCGACCGTCTCGACAACGTCGATTCCGGTGAGGCCGGGCATCTGAATGTCGAGGAAGACCAGGTCGGGAGAGAGGCTCCCGATCTTCTCGACCGCTTCGAGGCCGTTCGCCGCCTCGCCCGCGATCTCGACTCCGGGCTCCTCGCCCAGGTGGGCCGCGAGCTTGCGCCGCGCGGGGGGCTCGTCGTCGGCCAGGAGGACGCGGATCGTCACGCCGCCTCCCTCCACGGCACCTCGACCGTGACGACAAGGCCGCCGTCGGGGCCGGCCGAGAGGTCGAGCCGCTGGTCGTCGGCGTGAAGGGCGCGCAGGCGCTGCACGGTGTTCGAGAGGCCGGTCCCGCGCGCCAGGGCGTCGGCGGGCGAGCCGTCGAGGCCCGGCCCCGAGTCGGAGACGACGAGCCGGAGGCGCTCGCCGCACCTCTCGGCCCTCACGCGGACGCGCATCGGCCCGAGGCCCGCGCCGTGCCGTACGGCATTCTCGACGAGCGGCTGGAGGACGAGGTGCGGGACGAGGACGCCGAGCGCCTCGGGCGGGACGTCGACCGCCACGTCGAGGCGGTCCTCGAAGCGGGCCTTCATGATCGCGAGCCACGACGAGAGGAACTCCAGCTCCCTGCCGAGGGGGACCTCGACGGCGTCGGCGTGGCGGAGGGTCTCTCGGAGGAAGGCGCTCAGGTGGCCGATCATCGCTTCCGCCCGCGCGGGGTCCTCGCGGACGAACGCCGAAACGGTGTTGAGCGCGTTGAAGAGGAAGTGGGGCGCGAGCTGCCGCTTCAATGCGGCAAGCCGAGCCTCGGTCAGCTGGCGCGAGAGCTCCGAGGCGCGCAGCTCCGACTCGCGGCTCCGCCTGAGCCAGGCGACGAAGCGGACGAGCCCGTAGACGAGGACGTAGACGGCGGCCTGCTTCAGGTACTCCATGGGGAAGCGGAAGCGCATGTCCCCGTAGTCGTACGGGCCCCAGCCGAGAAGGGGGAAGACCGCGCTCCGGACCCCCCACATAAGGAGCGTATGCGCGGCCCCGACGGCGAGGGAGAGCCCCGCGTGCAGGAGGAGCCGCGCCGGCCACCGGGCGCCCTCGACGGGCCGGCGCCTCATGAAGGGGATCGCCGGGAGGAGGGCGAGGAGGATCGTCCAGGCGCCCGTCAGCTCGGTCACCACCGCCTTCGCGACGTCGGCGCGGTGGCCCTCGGCGAGATCCGCCGTGACGACGATTCCCGCGCTCAGGAGCCCGGCGACGGTCACGGCGAGGAAGAGGAGACCGGTCCTGGCGGGGAAGGCCTCTGTGGGGTTAGGCGCGGAAGGCTTCTCGGCCATGACCCGGCAATGATGGGGCCGAAGGGGCCTCGAGACGAGGCTGGCGGGACGGGCGGGCCGCCGGCGGGATGGGCGGGGCGTGGCATCGGCGGCGGCCTCGCGCTCGTCGCAGTCGTGAAGCTCCTCGCGCACCTCCTGACGACCGGCGCTTTCGGCTACGGCTTCTTCGTCGACGAGCTCTACTACCTCGCCCTGTCGAAGCACCTTGCCTTCGGTTTCGTCGACATGCCGCCCCTCTTCCCGGCCCTCACGGCGGGCGTCCGGGCCCTCCTCGGCGAGTCGCTCCTCGCCGTCCGGCTGGTGCCGGCGCTCGCCGGTGCGGCGCTCGTGGTGATGACCGGCCTTTTCGCCAGGGAGCTCGGTGGGGGGCGGCTGGCGTCCTTTCTCGCCGGGCTCGCCGTCCTCGTGGCGCCGATCTACCTGCTGATGAGCAGCCTCCACACGATGAACGCGCTCGACCCGCTCTTCTGGACGGGCGCGGCGTGGCTTCTCCTGAGGCTCGTGAAAGGAGGCGGGCCGCGCGCCGCCCTGGCGCTCGGCCTCGTCGCGGGGCTGGCGCTCCTGAACAAGCACGCCTTCGCCTTCCAGGGACTCGCGCTCCTCGCGGGCCTCATCGCGACGACCGAGCGGCGGCTCCTGGGGCGCCGCGAGGCCTGGATCGCGGCGGGGACGGCCTTCCTCGTCTTCCTTCCCAACCTCGCCTGGAACGTCGCTCACGGCTTCCCTCACCTCGCGCACCTGGCAGCAGGTCCGGGCCGACGGGCGCGACGTGGCGCTCTCTCCCATCTCGTTCCTCGGCCAGCAGGTCCAGATGCTCCATCCGCTCGCCGTCCTCCTCTGGGGGGGCGGGCTCATCTTCCTCCTCCTCCACCCGTCCGTCCGGAGGGCGCGCTTCCTCGGCGTGGCTTTCCTCGTCCTGATCGGCCTGATGCTCCTCCTGAACGGCCGGGCCTATTACCCGGCTCCGGCGTACCCGGTCCTCCTCGCCGCGGGCGGCGTGGCGGCGGAGCGATTCGCTTCGACGGTCTGGCGGCTCAGGACCGTCGCGGCGTACACCGCGCTCCTCCTCGTGACCGGGATGGTGCTCGCACCGCTGTTTCTGCCCTGCCTGCCGCCCGAGGTCTTCATGCGCTACGCCGCAGTGACGGGCCTGGAGCAGCCGCGCATCGAGACCCATCGGCTCGGTCCGCTTCCTCAGCTCCATGCGGACCGCTTCGGCTGGGAGGAGATGGCGCGCGAGGTGGCGCGCGTCTACGACGCGCTCCCGCCCGTGGACCGGGCTCGCGCGGGCGTCTTCGGCCAGAACTACGGCCAGGCAGGAGCGATCGACCTCTACGGCCCGGCGCTGGGCCTTCCGCCGGCTCTGAGCGGCCACCTCGCGTACCACGACTGGGGGCCCCGCGGCTTCACCGGCGAGGTCCTCATCGTTCTCGACGACGACAAGGCCACTCTCGAGAGCCACTTCGAGAGCGTCGAGTGGGCGGGACACGTCGAGCACCGCTGGTCGATGCCGCACCAGCACTTCGACGTCTGGGTCTGCCGCGGCATGAAGCGGCCGCTCGCGAAGGTCTGGCCGGGGTTGAGGAAGCTCGGGTGAGGCGGAGCCCGGTTCGGGCGTCGCGGCGGGGGGCGGCAGGTTGCCGCCGTGCCGGGTTGTTCCTATCCTCGGCCGGGAGCGGCCGCTTCCGAGGAGCTGAAAGTTGAGCGAAGAGAAGAAGCCCGGCGAAGGTCTGAAGGTCGTCATCCGTCTGCGCATGTCGAGCCACGACGCGCACTACGGCGGGAATCTCGTCGACGGGGCGCGGATGCTCGGCCTCTTCGGCGACGTGGCGACCGAGCTGCTGATCCGCCTCGACGGCGACGAGGGGCTCTTCCGCGCCTACGACTCGGTCGACTTCCTCGCGCCCGTCTACGCCGGCGACTACATCGAGGCCGAGGGCGTGATCACGGCCGTCGGAAACACGAGCCGGAAGATGGCGTTCGAGGCGCGCAAGGTCGTCCGCTCGGCGCCGGAGATCAACGACTCCGCCGCCGAGGTTCTCGACCCGCCGGTCGTGGTCTGCCGCGCGACGGGGACCTGCGTGACGCCGAAGGACAGGCAGCGGAAGAGCTGAACACCGGGAGGACCGGCCGCCGCATCGGGAATGCGAGGACCGGTCGCGGCGATCAGTGGCAGTTCCGGCAGAGCTGACCCTTCTCGTTCCGCATTGCGAGGTAGTAGGTCCGATGCTCCGAGGGCCTGCGCGCGATGCGCTCGAACAGGCTCGTCGAGGCCCACGGCGCACGGTCTGCGCGCGGCCGCGTGGTGTCGTGGCACGTGACGCAGGTGTTCGTCCCGGCCTTCGTCAGGAGGAGGGGTTCCGGCACCGCGCGCGGGATCGACACGCCGACCGGGTGGTGCCCGTCGCGGAACTCGTGGCAGGAGGCGCAGAGCGTCCGGCAGGGCCGGCGGACGCGCAGGAGATCGCGGACGCCTCCTCCGCGCGGTGGCAAGAGAGGCAGCTCTCGGCGGTCCAGGAGGGGTGACCGCCGGCGGCGCGGTTCCCCTCGGATGCGAGGGCGGCGCCAGGAGCGGCGCGTACGCAGAGGGAGAGAAGCAGCGCAGCGGTTCTTACCTTCGGCATGGAGGTTCTCCTGGGCTTTCCGGGGCCCCGCGGCCCCGACCCATAGGCTGGTCTTGCGCATCGGCCCCTAGAAAGAGACGACGACCTGGGCGAGGAACGAGTCCCGGTGGAACTCCTCCTCCGCCTCGACGGCGGGCGGCGCGGAGAGGGTCCGCTGGTATTCGAGCTTCAGGGACACGATGTCGAAGAAGAGGCCGTTCAGGCCTGCCGAAAGACGCTCCGTGCGGCCCCACGCCTCCTCGCCCAGGGAGTTCCTGCGCCCCGAGGGTTCCTCCTGGCCGTGTCGTAGCGCGCGTACGGCGTCAGCGGGACGCCAGCCGGCGCGCCGGCGTCGAACGTCGCCGTCACGTGGAAGCCCGAGCGGACCAGGCGCTCCTCACGTCCCTCGACGGGGCGCAGGTCCCGCCGCAGGTATTCCGCTCGGAGCCGGCCGCGCGGGCCGCGGAGCTCGGAGTCGACGGCGAAGGAGGTCGATTCGGTCCCGCCGCCGCCGTCGAAGTCGTGGAGTGCGGAGACGCCGAGCTCGACCGCCCGCACCCGCCCGCGGAGCCGGTAGGGGTTGTCGAACGGCATGAGGCCGAGACGTCCGCCAACGAGCGTGCCTTTTCCTCCGCCGCGCAGCCAGTACGCCGACCAGGAGAGGCTCCCGGTCCCACCGAGGAGGCGGAGGCCGACGTCGTTGTAGCCGCCGTCCATCACGATCTCGGTCGTGAGCGGGGCGGAGAGCTCGGGCCGGTCTTTCGCGGCGAAGTACTGCCAGTCGCCCCCGAACGGGACGTCGAACCGGCCGATCTGGAAACGGAAGCCCTTCTCGACGGGGAGGCGGCCGCGCGGCGCGACCGGAGCCCCGAGTACGTGGACGTCGACGAAGCCGACCGCGAGCTCGGCCCCCTCGTCGTTCACGACGAGGGCCGCGGCGATCTGGACTTTCCTGCCGATCTCGCGGGCGAGGTCGAGCTCGAAGTCACCCATCGAGAAGACGTTCGGGTCGGTCCGCGTGTCGGCGGCGCGGACGTCGAAGAAGCCGGAAAGGCCGAGCCCCTCGCGGATCTCCTCGAGTGTGGCCTTGAGGCTTTCGAGCTCGGACGGGTGAGCGGCCACAGGGTCGGGCGTCTCCTCCGCGACGGACGGGCGGGACGGGAACGCGACGGCAGTGGCCGCCATGGCGATGCGGAGAACGAGGCTCCCGAGTCGCGCAGGGATGCCAAGAGAGAGCGGCATCGCTTCAGCCTCTCCTCTCGGAGCGGGAAGGGAGAGGGATCCCGGTGGCGGCTCCGGCCCGCGGGATGGCCGCGTCCGAGCCCTCCGGACAGGAAGAGGCCGCCGGACGAAGGTCGCGGCTCCCGGCGCAGCCGGCACAGCTTCCCGCGCAGGAGGCCGCCTTCGCGGTTGCGCGGCGCCAGGCCCGCAGGCCCGCCCAGGCGGCGGCGGCGGCAACGATGGCGATCGTGATGAGCGTGTCCAAGGGGCGGTTCTCCTTCAGGCGACGAGCCGGCCGCCCTGGTAGACGAGGAACGAGACGAGCCAGGCGATGGCCGTCAGGCCGAAGAGCTGCAGGAGCGCCCAGCGCCAGCGGCCCGACTCGCGCTTCGTCACGGCGATCGTCGCCATGCAGGGGGCGGAGATGAGGAGGAAGAGAATCAGGCTGACGCCGACGAGAGGTGAGTAGTCGCGGGCGAGGCGGGCGCGGAGCCCTTCCGCGCCCTCCTCCGGGTCGGCGATGGAGTAGACGATCCCCATCTGCGCGACGAAGACCTCCTTCGCCGCGAAGGCGCCGATCATGGCCGTCACCATCTTCCAGTCGAAGCCGAGAGGAGCGAACGCCGGCTCCAGGAACCGTCCGGCCCGGCCCGCGACGGAGAACTCGAGCTCTTCGGCAGCGCGCGCGGCGGCGACGTCGGTCGCTGCGACGGCCTCGCCGGCGGCGACGCGCCCGTCGATGAGGTACGACGACGGTTTCGGGAACGACGTCGCGGCCCAGAGGAGGATCGAGATCCCGAGGATCACCGTTCCCGCCTTGCTCAGGTAGAGGCGGGCGCGGTCGAGCATCTTGAGGACGACGCTCCGGAACGTGGGCATGCGATACGGGGGCAGCTCCATGACGAACGGCGCGTCCTCGCCCTTCAGGAGCGTCCGGCGGAGGAGGAGCGCGAGGCCGAGCGCGAGGGCGACGCCCGCCGCGTAGATGAGCCAGAGCGCGGGCGCCCGCCAGGCGGGCGGGAAGAACGCGGGGACGAGGAGCATCCAGATCGGCAGGCGCGCCCCGCACGACATGAGCGGCAGGACGAGCATCGTCGTCAGCCGGTCGCGCTCGTTCTCGAGGGTCCGTGTCGCGAGGATCCCGGGGACCGAGCAGCCGAAGCCGGTCATCATCGGGAGGAAGCTCTTGCCGTGAAGGCCGAAGCGGTGCATCGCCCGGTCGGTCAGGAAGGCGGCGCGGGCCATGTACCCGGAGTCCTCGAGGAGGGCGAGGCCGAGGAAGAGAAGGAGGATGTTCGGGAGGAAGACGAGGACGCCTCCGACCCCGGCGATGATTCCGTCGACGAGGAGCGACCTCAGAAGCGACTCCGAGCCCGCTGGCCAGAAGCCCGTCACGAGCTCCCCGAGCGACCCGACGCCCGCCTCGATCCATCCCATCGGAGCCTCGCCGACGGTGAAGGTGAGCCAGAAGATCCCGTAGAGGACGGCGCCGAAGATCGGCAGGCCGAGGTACCGGTGGGCGATCACGTCGTCGAGCCGGTCGGAGAGGACGCGAGTGTCGATCCGCGGCGGCGGCGTCCGGGTTTCCCGCAGCAGGCCGTCGACGAAGCCGAACGTCCTCTCCGCCACGAAGACCGAGATCGCCCTGCCGGTCTCGGATTCGAGGCGAGTCCGCTGGCGGCGGGCCTCGGCGACGGCGGTCTCGCCCGTAGGAACTGCCGCGAGCCGGCTGGCGACGGCGTCGTCGTCGAGGAGGAGTCGCAGGGCTGTCCACTCGCGGCTGAGCCCGGAACGCGGTCCCAGCGGAAGCCGGGCCGCGATGGCACCGAGCGCGCCGTCCAGCTGTTCGCCGAGTACGACGCGGTGCCCGGTGAGAGGGGCCTCGGCCGCGCGGCGGAGGGCGTCGAGGAGCTCCGGGAGACCCTGGCCGCGGCTCGCCACCGTCTCGACGACTGGGATCCCGAGGAGCTTCTCCATCATCGGGACGTCGAGCTTCTGGCCCGCCGCGCGCGCTTCGTCGGCCATGTTCAGGCAGAGGACCGGGTTCGCTCCGGCGAGGAGGACCTGCGCGAGGAGGACGAGGTTCCTCTGGAGCTGCATCGAGTCGGCGACGACGACGACGACGTCGGGGCCGCTCGCGAGCTCGTCCTCGGCGACGCGCTCCTCGGGAGAAAAGGCGCTCAGGCTGTACGTCCCGGGGAGGTCGACGACGTCTGCCATCTCTCCGTCGATCTCGAACGCCCCGGTCCGCTTCTCGACGGTCACGCCGGGGTAGTTCGCGACGTGCTGCCGGGCGCCGGTGAGGGCGTTGAAGAGGGAGGTCTTCCCGCAGTTGGGGTTCCCCGCGAGGGCGACTCGGAGGCGCCGGGGTTTCGCCGCGGAGTCGGTTGTCGTTGCGGGCGCTATCGACGTTAGAGTCATCTAATACTCCGGCGAAAAAAGGGGACGCGATCAGGCGGGCCGACGGACGAGGATGCTCGACGCCTCGGCGCGCCGGAGGGCGAGCCGTGCGCCCTGGCAGCGGATCCAGAGCGGGTGGCCGCCGGGGCCAGAACGCTCGACGTCGATCGGAGTCTCGGGGAGGATCCCCATGTCGAGGAGCCGCTGGCGCAGGGCGCCCGTCGCCGTGATCTGGGTGACGATCGCGCTCTGCCCGGGCTTCATGCTGGCGATGCTCATGGAGCTCTCCTGGAGGTTGAGGCTGCAACGGGCGCAGTCGGGGGAGGAGGTGCCGCAGGGGTGCTCGTCGCCGGGACGGGCCCCTGCCGGGCACTGCCCGAAGGCCTTCACGACCGAAGGGCAGGTCCCGAGGAACTCGAAGAAGCGGACCATCCGGTCCATCGCCTCGTCGGTGAGGACGTGCTCCATGGCGCACGCCTGCTCGCTCGCGGCGTGTGCCGACATGCCGAGGACCTCCTCGAAGAAACGCGTCAGGAGGCGGTGCCGGGTCAGTACGCGGCGCGCGGCCTCCTCGCCCTTCTCCGTCAGGCCGATGTACTCGCGTCGGACGTAGTTCACGAGCTCGGCCTCGGCGAGCTTTCGCAGCGCGATCGAGACGGTCGCGGCCTTGACGTCGCGGGCTTTCGCGATGTCCTTCACCCGGGCGAAGCCGTGCTCCTGGACGAGGAGGTAGATGGTCTCGAGGTAGTCCTCGAGGGGCTCGCTCATGGGGACCGGAGGAGCGTTTGGAACGAGCATCATCGTTAGAGCAGTCTAACAAACGGCGGGGCGGCGTCAACGCCGGTTCTTCTCGCGCCGTTCACCTCTCGGGAGCGGCGTCGCACCGGGAGCCAGCCGGTCGCGGAGGCGGGCCGGGGCGTAGTAAGATTTCTGCGGACGTAATAACGGAGGCGGCATGGAGCTCGAACGGATCAGCCTCGCGATCGAACCGGACCTCCTCCGGAAGTTCGACCGGATTCTCGCCGAGAGCGGCGTCGCGAACCGCTCGGAGGCGGTGCGGGACCTCATCCGCAAGCGGCTCGTCGAAGAGGAGGAGGACCCGAAGGCCGAGTCGGCGGCGACCCTCACCCTCGTCTACGACCACGACACGCGGGAGCTGGCGGACAGGCTCGTCGAGATCGGGCACGAGCACCACGCGAGCATTCTCTCGACGCTTCACGTTCACCTCGACCACGACCTCTGCCTCGAGGTGATGGCGCTGCGGGGGAGACGCCGCGACCTGCGGCGGCTCGCCGGACAGGTCCTCGGCCTGAAGGGCGTCCTCCACGGGGGCCTCGTTCTCAGCTCGCTCGACGTGCTGACCGAGGTGACACGGTGATCCGGAGGGCGGCTCTTCTCGGTGCGTTTCTTCTGACTCTCCCTGCTGCCGCCGTCCGGGCCGCGGAGACCGTCCCACCCGACGTTCCGGCCTCCACGGCGGCCGGAGAGGCGGCGGAGTCGCCGGCGCCCCCCGTCGCCGCGAAGGTGACGGTCACGGCGCATCCCGTCCTCGAGGAGATCCGTTACGACCCGATCGCGGGCGCGGTGACGACGATGGGCGCGCAGCAGATCGAGGACCTCAACGCCGGCGACCCGGCGGCGGCGCTCCGGCGCGTGCCGGGGCTCGTCGTCTCGCGTTACAACATCGTCGGGAGCTACGGGGGAGGAGACGGGGGGGCGGTCTTCGCCCGCGGCCAGGGACCGGGCGGCCCGGCTCCGAGATCGCGTTCTCGGTCGACGGCATCCCGAAGTTCAACGGGGTCTTCTCGCACCCGCTCCTCGACAACGTCTCGGTCGACCTTGCCGAGGAGATCGACGTCTACAAGGGGTCTCAGCCCGTTCTCTTCGGAAACATGGCCTTCGCCTCGATCGACGTCATCAGCCGCAGGAGGGCCGATGAGGGGTTCGGCGGGCGAGCGAGCGCCGCGTACGGGAGCTTCTCGAACTCCGCCCTGACGGCGGAAGCGAGCGGGCGGACAGGGGCGTTCGACGTCCTCGTCTCCGCGAGCCAGAGGCAGAGCGACGGGCACCGCGAGGGCTCGGACGGGCGAACGCGGGCCTTCTTCGCCCGCGCCGGGTACGACCTCGGCGGCGGCTGGGCGCTCGGTCTCACGGGAGACTTCACGTCCGGCCGGGCGAGCGATCCGGGAATCGCCGGAGCGCCGCGACCGCCCGTGACGCCGCAGTTCGAGACGGACGACGCGATGGGAGTGCTGACCCTCTCTCGGGCGCACGGCGGGAAGACGGGCTTCGTGAAGCTCTACGTCGACGACGGCGCCATCGACTGGCTCCAGTGGGACGGCGCGAGAAGAGTCGTTCAGGACTCTCACCGACTGGACGAACTGGGGACTGAAGGCCCGCGACTCCTTCGCGGTCCTGGGCCGCGGCGAGCTGACGGTCGGACTCGACGTCGACAGCTACGGCGGGACGTCGCGGGAGGAGCGGCCGGCGGGCGAGGTGCCGCTCGGCGACTTCCAGTTCGGCAACGTCGCTCCCTACGCGGCCGTCTCTTACACCTTCGGCGACGCGGTGAAGGTGACCCCGTCCGCCGGGGTCCGCTACAACGACTCGAAGGACTTCGGAGGAGTCTGGGGCGCGCAGGCCGGCGTCATCGTGTCGACACCGCTCGGCGAAGCGCACGCGCGCTACGCGCGGGCCTTCAACCTTCCCGGCGTCTGGGCGGCCGTCTTCTACCAGGGCTACGGCCGGGGCGACCAGTGGAAGAGCCTCGAGCCCGAGCTGATGGACCACTACGAAGTGGGCTTCGCGCCGAGGCTCGGCTCGAAGGTCAGGCTCGACGTGACGTTCTTCTACGACGACGTGAAGGACGCCCTTCGCTTCGTTCCGCCGCCGCCGCCTCCGCCGAGCTGGCGCAACACCGGCGCCTACGAGGCGCGCGGTGCCGAGGTCTCGGTCTCGGTCGCGCCGATCCCGGCCCTCGGCCTCTACGCGGGGGCGGCGTACACCGAGACGACGCCCGACGCGATTCCCTTCACGCCGAAGTGGACCTTCTCGGGTGGCGCCGTGGCGACCGTCTCGCTCTTCCGGATCTCCCTCGACGCGCAGTGGGTGGACGACCGGGTCGCCGGCAACCTCCGCTTTCCGGGGGCCCTTACGACCGTGGACGCCTACTTCCTCCTGAACGGAAAGGTCTCGGCGAGGCTCGAGCGTCTCGTCCCGGGTCTCGAAGTCTTCGTCGCGGGAGAGAACCTGACGGATTCCGACTACGCCTACCGGCCCGGGTACCCGATGCCGGGAGCCTCCGCGAGCTTCGGCGCGAGCGTGAGGTTCTGAGGGTGGGGGACGAGGCCGCGACCGCCCCGGCCCTCGACCTGAAGGCGATCAGCCGCGCAGCGCTCGTCACGGCGCTCGCGATTGCGCTTCCGCCCGTGTTCCACGCGGTGAAGCTCGGTTCGGTCTTCCTCCCGATGTACCTGCCGATCCTGGCGGGGGCGTTCTTCCTCCCGCCGCGCTGGGCGGCGATCGCCGGTGCGGCGGCACCCCTGATCTCGGCAGCCCTCACCGGGATGCCCCCGTTCTACCCGCCCGTGGCTCTCTGGATGACGGGAGAGCTGGCGGCTGCCGGAGCGGTCGTCGCGCTCGTCGCCGGGTCCCGCCGCCGGCACCCGATCGTCGCCGTCGCCGCGGGCCTCGTCGCCGCGCGCCTCGTCCAGGCGGTCCTCGTCTTCGGAAGCGCCACGATCATGGAGCTGCCGCCGCGCGTCCTCACGATCGCGACGTTCGTCTCCTCGTGGCCCGGAATGATCCTCGCCCTCGTCGCCGTTCCGGCGGCGGTCACACTCCTGCGAAGGGAACGCTGCCTGATGCCGGATCTCGCGCCATCGACCTGCCCGAAACGCCGGGCCTTCGACGCCCTCGCTCCCCGGTGGGACTCGCTCAAGCCGGACGAGGCGGTCGCCGCCGGGGCCCGGAGAGGTCTCGCTCCTCGGCGAGCTTTCCGGCCGCGACGTCGTCGACCTCGGCTGTGGGACGGGACGTCTCGAGGAGGTCCTCCTCCCGCAGCTGGGCGAAGGATCGGTCGTCGCCGTCGACTTCTCGCCAGGGATGATCGAGCAGGCCTCCCGGCGCTGCGGCGACCCGCGCGTCACGTGGCTCTGCCGCGACGTGCTGGAGACGGGCCTCGCGTCCGGGTCGGCCGATATCGTCCTCTGCTTCGACGCGTTCCCCCACTTTCCCGACGGCGCCGCCGTCCTTCGCGAGGCCGCCCGCTGGCTTCGCCCGGGGGGCACGTTCCTCCTCTGGCACGACGTCGGCCGCGAGCAGCTCGCCCGGGTCCACCGCCGGGCCGGGCCCGCCGTCGAGAACGACCTCCTGCCCCCGGTGGCCGACCTCGTCGCGCTGGCCGCCGCGGCCGGGCTCGAGGTCGAGATCGCTGAAGAAGACGAGATCTCGTACACCCTCCTCGCGCGGCGCGTGGGCTGAGGGGGGCGTGACACGACCCGACGCCCGGACCGCGCTGCTCTTCGGTGTCACCGCCGCGGCGTCCGCCCTCACGGGGCCGGTTCCGGCGGCAGGCGTCATCCTTCTCAGCGGGGGCCTCGCTGCGTTGACGGGCCTCTCCTGGAAGCGTCTCCTCCCCCTCGCTGGTTCCTTCGCGTTCTTCCTCGTCCTCGTTCCCTTCGCTCCGGGGCCGGTCGCGAGGGCCGTCCTCCAGGGGCTCGGGGTCTCCCTGGCTGTCGTCGTCTCGGTCTCCGCAGCAAGATGGGACCGTCTCGTCGCAGCCCTCCAGGCGCTGGGGGCGGGGCGCGTCGCGGTGGCCTTCGTCGCGATCACCCTTTCGCACCTCGAAGCCGCGGGCCGTGATGCGCGCGTGGCCTTCGACGCGCTCCTCCTTCGCGGCGGATTTCGCGGGGCGCGCGGGCTCGGCCGTTCGACGTCCCTTCACCTGGCGCGGACGCTGCGGCGCGCGTTCGAGAGGGCCGACCGGACGGCCGAGGCTCTCGAGCTGCGCGGCTTCGCGGGCCGGGTCCCTCCGCCTCCGGCGTTTCGCGGGGGTCTCGTGGACCTCGCCACGGGAGCGGCGTCGCTTCTGGCCGTCGCCCTCGCCGTCGGGAGCCGCCTGTCGTGGATCCGGTGAAGCTCGTCCTCGAGGGCGTGAGCCATCGCTACCCGGGTGCACGGGCGGATTCGCCCGCGCCCGTCTCCGCCGTCCTTCACGCCGGGGAGAAGGCGCTCCTCGAAGGGCCCGTCGGCACAGGCAAGACGACTCTCCTCCTCAGGATCGCCGGCCTGAGGAAGGGGCCGGGGCGCGTACTCGCGGGCGAGCAGGAGGTCACCCGCCGCTCCGCCGCGGCGATCCGTCGCGCCGTCGGGTTCCTCTGGCAGAACCCGGACGACGGGCTCTTCCTCCCTGGAGTCCTCGACGACGTCGCGCTCGGTCCTCTGAACGACGGCCTTTCCCCGGACGAAGCGCTGGGGCGCGCACGCCTCCACCTCGAGGAGGTCGGAGTCGCGCACCTCACGGACCGGGAGATCGCGACGCTCTCGCGTGGGGAGCGCCAGCTCGTTGCGCTCGCCGGGCTCCTCGCCCGGGAGCCCGGGCTCCTCCTCCTCGACGAGCCGCTCTCGGCCCTCGACGCGCCGTCCCGCGAACGGGTCCTCGCACTCCTCGCGTCGTCCCGGGCGACGGTGCTCCTCGCGACTCACGAGGGTTCGGAGGCGGCGCGCCACGCCGGGTTCCGGCGCGCGATACGACTCCTGGCCGGTGAACTCGCGCCCGTGTCCGAAGGCGGTTGATCCGGCGTCGGTCCCCCGAAGCGTGGACCGTACCCGCTCAGGCGGGGTGACGGCAGGGAACGATCTCGACCGTGACGTGAGTGAGGCCGAGGTCGACCGGCAGGAGGCTTCGATACCCGTCCGGCGTCAGCGGCTCGGCGCTGACGACGGTGACGATGGCCGCCCAGCCGCCGGGAGCGACCTGCCAGACGTGGAGGTCCGCTACCCGGTCGCCGGGCCGGGACTCGACGGCCTGCCGGATCCGGTCGCACACCGACGAAGGAGCTTGCCGGTCGAGGAGCACGCGGCCGCTCTCCACGAGGAGCCCCGCGGACCAGCGCGTGACGATGACGGCGCCCACGAGGCCCATCGCCGGATCGAGGAACGCCCAGCCGAAGAACGCGCCCCCGGCGAGGGCCACGATGGCCAGGAGCGACGTGAGGGCATCGGCGAGGACGTGGAGGTAGGCCGAACGCAGGTTGTGGTCGTGGTGGTGGTCGTGACCGTGCGCGTGGTCGGCTTCCTGCCCCCGCACGAGGATCCCGGCGCTGACGGCGTTCACGCCGAGGCCGAGGACGGCGACCGCGATCGCCTGGGTGAAGGCGACCGGAACGGGCTGGAAGAGCCGCTCCACGCTCTCCCAGGCCATCAGCACGGCGAAGCCGGCCAGGAGAATGGCTCCGGAGAAGCCCGCCAGGGCGTTCATCTTTCCGGCGCCGAAGCTGTAGAGCGGGTCCCCGGCATGGCGCCGGACCCACGCGTACGCGAACGCGGAGACGCCGAGGGCCGCGGCGTG
The DNA here is from genome assembly GCA_016719485.1 of Holophagales bacterium. NCBI lineage: Bacteria > Pseudomonadati > Acidobacteriota > Holophagae > Holophagales > Holophagales bacterium. The sequence continues at coordinate 194,486 of JADJZB010000031.1, read as the reverse complement.
CGAGGCCATGTGGAGGCCGTCGGCCAGGAGCGCCATCGAGCCGAACACGAGCCCGGCCCCGATCTCCACGACCATCGTCACGGCCGTCAGGGCGATGACGATGCGGGTCTTCCGCTCGCCCGGCCGGGACCGATCCTGGCCGAAGACGTGATCGTGGCGGCTCGCCTCGTCGCACGCGTCGTGCACGATGTCTCCGCGGGCTACTTCACCCGCACCCGGACGACGACCGGGTCGTGGTCGCTCACGCGCTTGTCGTCGGCGCAGTCGGAGTTGACGTGGAGGATCTCGACGGCCGCGCCGGGCGCGAGGGCGGGGGAGACGACGACGTGGTCGAGGACCTGCGAGGCCCCCTCGAAGTTGAACGTGTAACGGCTCGCGGGCGGGACGCGCACGACGAGGTTCTCGAGCGGCGCGGCGCCGAGGAGCCGGACGGGTTCCGAGTGCTCGAAGTCGTTCAGGTCGCCGAGAACGACGACCCGGGCCTTCGGGTCGGCCGCGAGGAGGCGCTCCACGAACGCGCGGATCTCCCGCGCCTGTGCGAGCCGGCGGGGAGCCGTCGGTGTCCGCGGGGGCTGCGTCGCGCCGAAGGCGCGATCGTCGTCCGACTTCGAGGACCAGTGATTCGCGACGACGAACAGGGGCTTTCCGCGGAAGCGGAGCTCGACGGCGAGGGAGCGCCGCACTCCTTCGCCCTCGGTGAGAGTGAAGGCGGCCGAGCGTGGCGCGACGCGGCCGGGGCTGAGCGTGAGGTGCATCTTCCGTCCGCGCCCTTCCGGCTCCGTCGCGTCGAGCGGGCCGGCCTCGCCCCGTTTCACGAGCGTCACGCGCGCCGGGTTCAGGAGAAGGGCGACGCGGATGTTCCCTCCCGGCTGTCCCCCTTCACGCCCCTCGACAGGGTCGATCCAGACCGCCTCGTAACGCGGGCCTCCCGCCGCTACGATGCCGGCCACCAGCGCATCGAGCGTCTTTCGCGACGTGACGACGCCGTCGCCCTTGCCGGCCGGGCCGCTGTCGTCCTGCACTTCCTCCAGCGCCACGACGTCGGGGCCGCCGACCCGGCGGGCGATGGCTTCGCCGATCCGGGTGAAGCGCTCGGCGGGGCCGGCGGCGGAGAGATTCTCGACGTTGAAGGACGCGAGCGTCAGGTGGCGATCGTCCCCGCCCAGCGTCGTCGTCCCGTCGCAGCCGCGTCCTCGGATTCCACGGCGAGAGGGGCGAGCGGCCAGAACCGGTAGTTCGAGAAGGCGTAGTCGACGATGCCCGCGATCGGGCCGCCCACGCGCGCGCCGACGTCGGCACGCGGCATCTCGCCCGCAATCCTGCGTCCCGCGATCACGCGGTCGAGCGACGGGCCTGCCTCGCCCAGGAGGACGCCGTCCGCGGCGGTCCGCGGCACGGCCGGGGCGCCGTCCGGGCGCAGGACGAGGTCACCGCGGCCCGACGCCGGGCCGACGACCGTACCGGCGGGCATTTCCGCGCGCATCCCCTCGAGGCTCTCCCAGAAGTCGATCGCGTCGGAGGCGGGCTCGAACAGGGCGAGGCCGTCGTCGTCGATTCCGGACGGCACCCGGCGCTCGGTGAAGAGCTTCACCGGCGGAGGGAGGGGAGGCTCTCCCGCGAGGGGAACCGCTTCGGACGCCTTCAGCCGCGTCACCGAGAGACCCTTCGGAAGGGAGAACTCCTCGACGCGCCCCGAGACGGAGACCGCCTGGCCCGGCGAGAGCGCGGCTGCGGCGGAAGAGAGAACGAAGAGCCCCTCGGACGTCGCGGGGTCGCCGTCGGGCCGCGCCGACTCGAGCCAGAAACCGGGATACCGGGCGTCCCGGTCGATCGCCGTCACGAAGCCCGGAACGCCGAAGGCCCAGCTTCCTTCGAGAGGAGAGCGGTGGCCTGCGCCCTGGATACGGGCGACGGTCATGGGACCCTTCTCGACCGCGAAGACGAGGAAGGTCGTCGCCTCCTGAACGGGGTTGAAGTTATCGTCGCTGACGAGGACGAGGGTTCCGCGACCGTCCGGAAGCTGCGGGCCGAAGGCCATTCCCTCGAAGTTCTCGAGCGGAATCCCGGTGTCGGCCAGGTCGAGGAGAAGGGTCTTCTTCACCCAGCGCAGGCTCTCCGTGCCGGAAAGGGAATCCCGGCTCGAGACGTCCTCGGCCCCTTCGAGCGAAACCGCGAAGATGCGCGCCGCGTTGCCGACGCCCTCCACGAACTGGCGCTCGAGGACGAGAAGCCGGTTCTCGTCGAGAGGGAGGAGGTCCGACAGGCCGTTGACGCTGAACGTCTTCCCGGTCGTAGGAGCGGTCGAGACGGCGTCGACCCGGTAGGCGAACTCCGCGGGGGGCCCCTTCTTCTCGAGGTCGAACCGCAGGATGCGCGCCGGGCTCGGGACGCCGGCGCCGGCGACCGGACCATCCTGGGCGAGGGCGTTCTCGATGCCGGCGAAGAGGAACCGGCCGTTGCGGCTCGTGGCGAGCCCCTCGAAGCCGAGGTTCTCGCGGATGCCGCGGCCCGGGGAGAGGCCGTATCGGGGCGGAAGGGAGAGCTCGCGGCGGAGGCGGCCGTCCGGCCCGTGCTCGCCGATCACCGCAGCGACACCACGGTGGACGATCGCTTCCGTCGAGACGAAGAACGCGCCCTTCGCGAGCGCGATCCCCTCCGTGTCGATCGACGCCGGCGGGAAGGGCCCGCCCTTCGCGTCGGTGAGCGCGAGCATCCCGTCCACCATCACTGCGGGAGGCGTCGCGGTGCCAGGCGCGGCGAGGTCGATGCGAAACCGGTAGGCACGGACGGGTCCGTGCTGTCCCCGGTCGTCCGAGATCGCCCAGAAGCGGTTCGACTCTTCGTCCCAGGCGAGACCCGACAGGCCGCCGACACGCGTCCCCTCGAACTCGAGGCCTCGCGGCAGGACGGTTCGGCCCACGAAGGAAAGGCCGGTAACGGGAGACTCCTGCGGATCGGAGCCTGCCGCGGGAGTGGCGAGAAGTGCCGTGAGGACGGCGAAGTGCAGGAGGCGGGCCGGGATGCGCGGGAGAGCGCTGCTGTTCATCGGAAGGAGCGAGGATAGGAGCATCGCGCCGGTGCCGCAATACAGGGACTCCCATGGCGGCGGCCTGGCGTCCTCTTCTTCGTCTCGCGTGCGCGAGGGATGAAAAGCGGGCACTGCGCGGTAGCATGACCACGGTGAGGAATAGCCACGAGTCGGGCCGTCGGGTCAGAGCAGTCGGAGTCGTGGCGAGGTCCATCGTCCTGTCCTGTTTCCTCCTGGCGAATCCGGGAGCGCGATCGGCTTCCGCCCAGTCTCCCGTTCAGATCCCGCGGGTGACGGGTTCCGTCGAGCTGTCTCTCGTCAACGTCGACGTGGTCGTGACCGGAAGGGACGGCAAGCCGGTCGAAGGGCTGACGGCGGCAGACTTCACGGTCCTCCACGAGAAGAAGCCCGTCGCGGTCACGAACTTCCGCGAGGAGAAGGCCGCCCTCCCGGTGGCCCAGGCGTCCGCAGCCGCGGACCCGTCTCGCGGAGAGCCTGTCCCGGCGGCGACGGCAGTTCCGGCGTCCGAAGCGGTCGCGGAGGAGCGCCGGGTCCGGCGTCACGTCGCGATCTTCATCGATCACCTCGCCCTCCCGGACGTCAAGGAACGCGAGCAGGTCTTCGGTTCCCTCAAGTCGCTCCTTCGGCGGACGCTCCAGCCCGGTGACGCGGCGATGATCGCGTCGTGGCGTGGAGGGGTTCAGGTCGTCTACCCCTTCACCGGCGACGTGGCGCTTCTGGAACGGCAGCTCGACGCGGTGGCGACGGGCGCCATCCGCCTGGGCCGCGACGTCCAGGAGGAGCTCGACCGGCTCGCGGGGGACGACTGGGCCTACGCCTGGGCCGGCGCCGGCGACTCGTCGCTGTCAAGGAACCTCAACGTCCAGCAGGCCTATTCGGAGGTCAAGGGAAAGGCGACGGCGCTGAAGGGCCTCATCGCGACGATGGCCGGCATGGAGGGCCGCAAGGTCCTCGTCTTCGTCTCGCGGAGCTTCTCCAGGAGACCCGGCGCGGAGTTCTTCGGCACGACGATGGACACCGTCAGCCTGATCGACTCGGTCACGGAGAAGGCCAACGCAGCGGGCGTGACGATTCACTCGCTCTACGCCGCGGCGTGGGAGTCGGAGTCGCCGAACGTCGCGAACTCGCCCCTGTCGGATCCGCGCTCCATCGGCCGTGCCGGACTCACCCGGTCCGAGTCGAAACGGGTCAACGAGATGGCGAGCCTCGAGAAGCTCGCGGACCGGACCGGGGGAGTCGTCGTCACCACCACGATGGAGGCCCCGGCTTTCGCCAGTCTCGTCGCCTCCGACCTCCTGCACTGGTACTCCCTCGGCTACCCGGCGCCGGCCGGCGCCTCCGGGGCGGGCGAGGTCTCGGTGCGCGTGAACCGGCCGGGGCTCACGGTGCGGACGCGTCGTTCCGTCGTGGAGCGAGGGCCCGAGGAGCGGATCGAAGACCGGGTCCTGGCGAACCTCTTCCGGATGGACCAGAACGCCCGTCTCCCGATCGCCGTCTCGACGGGAACGGCGAAGAAAGAGAAGAAGGGCCGGTTCCTCACACCCACCCTCGTCCGCGTCCCCGTTCGCCACCTCGTTCTTCTCCCGACGGCGACCGGGACGATGAGCGGCGCGGTGTCGGTCTTCACCGTCTCCGCGGGACCGGGAGGGGAGTTCTCCGACGTCCGCCGGGAGCGGCGCGAGATCGAGCTTCCAGCGGCGTCGGCAGGTCCGGCGTCGACGACGGTGCTGAGCTACGACCTCGAGATCCCGACCAGTGACCCGGCGGCCCGCATCTCGATCGGCGTCTGGGACGAAACCGGCGGAGAGGCGGGCTTCCGGATCATCCGGCCCGGGAGCCGCTGAGGCGTCCGGCGGGACGGCGTCAGTCGCGGTCCCCGAGGATGGCGTCCAGCCGGTTCTCCACGACGTCGTCGACGGAGAAGCCGAACACCTGGAGGTAGTGCTGGGCGGAGTCGAGCATCGCCTGCTGTGGCACGAGCCCGACCATCTCGACCCGGCTCACGCCGGTGCCGAAGCGGCGCAGCTCGGTCTTCACGGCCTCGAGGATCCGGTAGAGCGGCGTCGACTGGAAGTTGCCGACGGTGATGTTCAGGAGGGCTTCGTTCCGCGTCCGGTCGAGCGCGGGGTAGAAGTGGACGCCGCTGAAGCCCGTCGCCGGGTCCGAGAGGACCTTCGCCACCCACTCGGCCGCCTCCTCGTTCGGGGTCGTCAGGTAGGCCTTGAAGTTCACGATCGGCAGGCGCGCGCCGATGATCGTCGCCCCCTTGTCCGGCGGGAAGCGGTCGGGGCCGAAGTCGGGCTTCCAGGCCGGGTCGTCCATCTTCGCGGCGAAACCCTCGTACTCCCCCTCGCGGATGTGCTCGATGTCGCGGCGCACCTTCGTTCGTGCCGACTCGGCGAAGAGGTAGACCGGGAGGTCGAAACGCCTCGCGACCTCTTCCGCGAACTGCATCGACCACGAGACGGCGGTCGCGATCGGGGCATCGCGCAGGGCGACGAAGGGGAAGACGTCGACGGCTCCGATGCGCGGGTACTCGCCCTGGTGGTTGCGCATGTCGATGTGGCCGAGAGCGGCGTCGTAGAGGAGGAACCCTCCTTCGAAGATCGCCTCCTTTCGTCCCGTGAAGGAGAAGATCGTCCGGTTGCGGACCTGGTCCATCGAGACGTCCAGGAGGACGAGGCCGGGGACCGCCTCGAGCTTCTCCTGGACCTTCTCGATGAAGGCTTCGTCCCGGCCCTCGCAGATGTTCGGAACGACGGAAATGATCTGGGACATCGTCTCCTCCTCAGGAGAGCGCCGCGGATCGCGGCGCTCGAGGCTCGTTGTTCGCGAAGTTCGTGGTCATGTCAGAACAGGCCGAGGAAGACGCCGGCCGCGATCGCCGAGCCGATGACGCCGGCGACGTTGGGTCCCATCGCGTGCTGGAGGAGGAAGTTCCCCGGGTCCTCGGCCTGGCCCACCATGTGGGCGACGCGGGCCGAGTCGGGAACCGCAGAGACGCCGGCGGCGCCGATGAGGGGATTCACCTTGTCCTTCACGAAGAGGTTCATCAGCTTGGCGAAGAGGACCCCGCCCGCCGTCGCCGTCCCGAACGCGACGCAGCCGAGGACGAAGATCAGGACCGACTGCTTCGTGATGAAGACGCCGGCCGAGGTCGAAGCGCCGACGGCGATGCCGAGGAGGATCGTGCAGATGTCGAGGAGGGCGCTGGCGGCCGTCTTCGCGAGGCGGGTCGTGACGCCCGACTCCTTCAGGAGGTTCCCGAAGAAGAGCATGCCGAGGAGGGGGAGGCCGCCCGGGGCGAGAAGCGTCGTCACGAGAAGCCCCATGATCGGGAAGGCGATCTTCTCGAGCTTCGAGACCTTCCGGCCCGGCTTCATCCGGATGAGGCGCTCCTCGCGGGACGTCAGGAGCTTCATGATCGGCGGTTGGATGATCGGCACCATCGCCATGTAGCTGTAGGCCGAGATGGCGATGGGACCGATGAGGGCAGGCGCGAGCCGGCTCGCGGTGAAGATGGCCGTGGGGCCGTCGGCCCCTCCGATGATCCCGATGGCCGCGGCGCTCTGGGGCGAGAAGTCGAGCCAGAGTGCGCCGATGAACGTCAGGAAGATGCCGACCTGCGCCGCGGCTCCGAGGAGGAGGCTCTTCGGGTTCGAGAGGAGCGCCGAGAAGTCGGTCATTGCCCCGATGCCGAGGAAGATCAGGGGAGGGAAGACGCCTGCGCGGACCCCGTAATAGATGATCCCGAGGACGCTGTTGCCCCCGTGTTGAAGACGTACTCGTGGGAGACGGGGTCGATCATGTACAGCGAGACGCTGTTGAAGATCGAGAGCGGCATCGGGATGTTCCCGACGAGGATCCCGAAGCCGATCGGCACGAGCAGGAGCGGCTCGTAGTCCTTCGCGATCGCGAGGTAGATGAAGAGCAGGCCGATCAGGACCATGACGACGTTGCCGACCGTCAGGTTCGCGATACCGCTCCCCTGGACGACCTGGTCGAGGAACCCCGTGATGTCGCCCGTCTTCACGTCCTTGGCGAAGAAGCCCTGCTCGAACTGGGTGACGTACCCGAGGCTCTCCGACTTCCCGACGGTGATCACGGTGTAGATCCCGGCGAGCTGGCCGCCAGCGTCGTAGAGGTTTCCCTTGGCGGCGCGTTTGAGCGTGTGAGGGTCGACGTGATCGTGGCCCTTGTCGATCCGGAAATAGGTGCCGGCCGGCTCGACCTTGAAGGGGAGGAACCCGATCTTCAGCGCCGGGATCGCGACGTGGTCCACGTCGGCGAGCGCCTTCCCGTCGGCGTACGAGGCGACGCGGACGATGGTCTCGAAGTCGTCGGCGTGGACGGTGACGAAGGTGCCGACTTCCCGCTCGAGCGCGTCGCGCAGGACGCCCGTGGTCGCGCCGGGTCCCATGTAGTCGTTCTTCACGTCGTCCTGCGTCCCCTTGTGGATCCGCAGGTAGGTCGCGCCGGGCTCGAACGTGACGCCGAACGTCGGCCGCCCGGCCGCGGACGCGGCCGGACCGGCGAGCAGCAGGAGAGCGATCGCGAGGAATCGGAGCCTCTTCAACGTCCGGTCCTCACAGCGTCGTCATCTTCGGACGCGCCACCTCGACCAGCAGGTCGCCCTCGCCGATGGAATCGCCCTCGCGGACGTAGACCTTCGCGACCGTCCCGGCGTAGGGCGACGAGATGGCGTTCTCCATCTTCATCGCCTCCATGACGAGGAGGGTCTGGCCCGCCGCGACGGTGTCCCCTTCCTTGGCGCGGATCGAGAGGACGAGCCCGGGCATCGGCGCCACGATGCCGCCCTCGCCGCGCGCGAGGGGTGCGGGTCTCACGCCGCTGCCCGATGGGGCGGACGGTGCGGACGCAGGCGCGGGCCTCGGCCCGGCAGCGGGCGTGGGGGCCGAGGGGGGGGCGGCGTGCCCCGCCTCCGCCGTGATCTTCCGCCGGCCCAGCTGCACGATGTCGACGGCGTACTCCTTGCCGTCGACGACGATCGTCGCGTGCTCGGGGGTGAGCTCCTTGACCTCGGCCTGGTACTCCCGGCCTCCGATGCGAAGGACGTGCTGGCTCATGGAATCCTCTTCCTGGTCGGGTTCACGAAAGGGGTGTCGAGCGCCGGATGGTGACGCGCGAGCCGGGCCTGTTGAGGTAGAGCTTCCGCTCCACCTGCAGGACCGCCGTGATCACCGCCAGGACGTCGGCGGGGACCGGCTCGGACGGGGCGAGGTCGGGAGCCGCCGGGGCGGGCACGGGCGCAGGGGCGGTGCCGTGGCCGTGCCCCTCTTCACCCCACCGGATGTTCCGCGAAACGCGGCTGAAGAGCTGGATGAACGCGATGCACGCCACCAGGCCGATGAACACGACCGCCATGCCGAGAGCCGTGACGGTCCACGCTTCCCACTGCGACATCAGCTCACCTCACAGGGGGATGTTCGTGTGGCGGCGGGCGGGATTGGCGTCGTTCTTGCCCGCCAGCATCTCCAGGGCCTTGATGATCCGGAACCGGGTGGTGGCCGGCTTGATGACGTCGTCGATGTAGCCCTTCTTCGCCGCCGCGTAGGGTGTCGCGAAGAGCGTCGCGTACTTCTCCTTGAGCTCGGCGGCCTTCGCCGCGACGTCCTCGGCGGCGTCGAGCTCCTTCTTGTAGATGATCTCGACCGCGCCGTCGGGCCCCATGACGGCGATCTCCGCCGTCGGCCAGGCGTAGTTCACGTCGCCGCGCAGGTGCTTGGAGCTCATGACGCAGTAGGCGCCGCCGTAGGCCTTGCGAAGGATGACGGTGACCTTGGGGACCGTCGCCTCGGCGAAGGCGAAGAGGAGCTTGGCGCCGTTGCGGATGATGCCGCCGTACTCCTGCGTCGTGCCCGGCATGAACCCCGGAACGTCCTCGAGGGTCACGAGCGGGATGTTGAAGGCGTCGCAGAAGCGGACGAAGCGGGCGCCCTTGATGGACGACGCGTTGTCGAGGACGCCGGCGAGGACCTTCGGCTGGTTCGCGACGATGCCGACGGAGCGGCCGTTGAAGCGGGCGAAGCCGACGACGAGGTTCGCGGCCCACGCCTCGTGCACCTCGAGGAACTCGCCGCAGTCGACGATCGCCCGGATGACCTCCTTGACGTCGTAAGGCTGGTTCGCGCTGTCCGGAAGGACCGCGTTCAGCTCGGGGACCGCGCGGTCGACGGGGTCGTCGCACGTCACGAGCGGCGGTTTCTCCTGGTAGTTCTGTGGGAAGTACGCGAGCATCCGGCGAACGAGGGCGAGCGCCTCGTCCTCGTTCTCGGCGACGAAGTGGGCGACGCCGCTCTTGGACGCGTGGACGTCGGCGCCGCCCAGCTGCTCGGTCGTCACCGTCTCCCGCGTCACCTGCTTCACGACCTTGGGGCCCGTCAGGAACATGTAGCTCGTGCCGCGGGTCATGGCGACGAAGTCGGTGATGGCGGGGCTGTAGACCGCGCCCCCGGCGCAGGGGCCGAGGACGAGGCTGATCTGCGGGACCACGCCGGAGGCGAGGACGTTGCGCAGGAAGATGTCGGAGTAGCCCGCGAGGGCGTCGACCCCTTCCTGGATCCGCGCGCCGCCCGAGTCGTTCAGGCCGATGACGGGCGCACCCACCTTCACGGCGAGGTCCATGATCTTGCAGATCTTCTCTGCGAAGGCCTTCGAGAGGCTCCCGCCGAAGATCGTGAAGTCCTGGCTGAAGACGAAGACGAGGCGTCCGCCAATCGTCCCGTGGCCCGTGATGACGCCGTCGGTCAGCGGCTGGTCCTTCTCCATGCCGAAGTCGGTGCAGCGGTGGGTCACGAACGTGTCGAACTCCTCGAAGCTCCCCTCGTCGAGGAGCTTCTCGATCCGCTCGCGGGCCGTGTACTTGCCCTGGTCGTGCTGCTTCTGGATGCGCTTCTCGCCGCCCGCGAGATAGGCGGTCTCGCGAAGGTGGGCGAGCTCGAGGATCTTGTGTTCGATGCTCATGCGGGGCTCCGCGCGGCGGCGCTTCGAGTCCCGGACGGGTCGGCCCGGGGACGCGGCCAGCGACTGGGCATCGTATCACCGGCGTCGCTCGAAACGCCCGTCGGAGACCTCCGTCCTCCGGGCGGTCCGTGGTGCGCCGACGCGGTGGCGGTGCTGCTTCCGGACCGTTTCCGTCCGGATTCCGGGGACGCGCGGCGCGTATCATCACCGGCCGGAGTCGATTCGATGAAAAGAGCTCTTCCCGTTCTCGTCCTCGCTGTGCTCGTCCTGTCCGTCCCGGCCTTCGCGACCACGGTCGACGCGGACGTGGAGGCGCGAGTCCCTGCGTTGTCGGCGTTTCATGAGGTCGTCTATCCGCTCTGGCACGACGCGTGGCCGAAGAAGGACGTCGACGCCCTCGTCGCGCTCGCGCCGAAAGTGAGCTCCGGGGTCGAGGCGATCGTCAAGGCCGAGCTGCCCGGGATCCTGCGCGACAAGAAATCGGCGTGGGATGCGGGCGTGTCCCGCCTCACGGCGATCGCGGGCGAGTACGCCGTCGCGGCGGGAAAGAAGGACGGCCCGGCCCTTCTCGGCGCGGCTGAGAACCTCCACTCCCAGTTCGAGAGGATGGTCCGGATCATCCGGCCGGTCCTGAAGGAGCTCGAGGCGTTTCACGCGACTCTCTACGTTCTCTACCACCGCCAGCTCGACCCGTTCGCCCTCGAGGGCGTGTCGCAGTCGGTGAGGACGCTGAAGGAGAAGATGGGACCGCTCTCGGCCGCGACCCTGCCGGAACGGCTGAAGGCGAAAGAGGAGACGTTCGTCGCCGCGCGGGCTCAGCTCGCCACGGCAGTCGATGCGGCCGTCGCCTCGCTCGAGGGAAAAGACGAAAAGGCGATCCGGGTCGCCGTCGACCTTCTCCACACCCGCTACCAGGAGGTCGAGAAGGTCTTCGACTGAAGGCCGCCGCCCCGCGGAGACGGCGTCAGGCGCTGCCGCTCCCCATGAGTCTCGACACCTCGCCCGGCTCCGGGAAACGTCCCGTGTCGCGCTTCGAGTAGACGAGCGTCCCGTCGACGACGACGTCGAAGACGCCGCCGGAGCCCTTCTTCAGCGTCGCGTCGACACCGAACGCCCTTTTCAGCTCGGCCGCCAGACCGGCGGCCCTCGGCTCGTAGTTTCAAACCGTGCAGTACGTTATCTCGACGTTCATCGCGGCCTCCCGGGCCGGATTCTATTGGGGCGCGCCGCCAGGGACCGGCTGGCGCCGGAGGACCCGCGCCTGGAGCAGCAGGAAGGTCAGCGTGGTGACGACGCCCGCGAGCATCACGAACAGCTCGATCCCCGGTCCCCTGGAGCCCGGGGTGGCACGCAGAAGGGCCACCACGAGGGGCGCGACGAACTGGTTGGCGAAGAGCCCCGCGAAGACGAAGCGGTTGGTCCAGCTGGTGGCGAGGAAACGCCACAGGAACAGTCGCGGGTTCGAGATGACCGCACTGGCCGCGTAGAGCGCCATGAACGCCATCTCGAGGAGCGAGATGCCCACCCGCTGGTCCGCGTGGACGCTCAGGTAGGTGGCGTTGCCCAGGAGATAGCCGAGCAGGCTCAGGCCTCCCGGAACGAGCGCCAGGTGGATGAGCAGGTCGTCCAGGATGAAGGCGGACTGCGGCGTGTCGCGCAGGGCGATCACGAGGTCGTACGCGCAGAAGAGCACCAGCCCGATGGAGGTCATGGTCGAGGTCAGAACGATCCCCGGGAAGCTCGCCCAGAGCTCGGGCGGCGTCATCGCGAGCATGACGATCGACGACACGTTGCCGCCGAGGACGAGGCCCGTCATGGCGAGGCTCAACGCGATGGGCCACGTCGCGAGGTGGAGTCGGGCTTGCCGGACCAGGACCATGAGGAGCAGCGAGAAGGCCGTGAACGCCGACATCACGGGCGCGTTCGGGGCGTAGAAGACGGGGCGCCCGACGAGCCACGCCAGCATGACGCCGCAGGCTCCGACCGCGAGCACCAGGTCGATGGCTGTCGTCCATTGCCGCCTCGAGGCGCCGATGGGTACGTGATCGCTCGGAAAGTCGCCTTGCATCACCGGCCCGAATCGTACTCGGCCCGCCGGTGCGGCCGGGACCTATGATTCATCGTCCCCACCGCTCAGGAGCTGTTAAGAAATCGGGAGGAGAACCGTTTCATGGGTGACGACCCGACGAAGGAGGCTCCCGTGAGCGCGGTTCGACCGGTACCGAGATCCCATCCCCCGGAGGCCCTCGAGACGCTCTTTCGAGAGCACGGGCCGCTCGTCTTCCGGACGGCGTACCGGGTGACGGGGCGCGCCGCCGACGCGGAGGACGTCCTCCAGACGGTCTTCCTCAGGCTCGCCGGTCGCCCCGACCCCGGGAGCCTCGGGGGCGAGCCCCGGGCGTACCTCCACCGCGCTGCCGTGAACGGCGCGCTCGACCTCGTGAGGTCCCGGGCTTCCGCGGCGGGAACGGTGGCCCTCGAGGAGCACGGGGGCGACGTCGAGGCCCGAGGAGGCCTGCCCGACGCGGCGGCCGAGGCGCGGGAGCTTCGCGCCCGCCTCCGCCGGGCCCTTGCGCGCCTCGCCCCCCGCGTGGCGGAGGTCTTCGTCCTCCGGGCTCTCGAGGGAATTCCCAACAGGCAGATCGCCCGCCTCCTCGGGTCGTCCCCCGCGGTCGTCGCCGTCCAGTACTTCCGTGCCAGAACCCAGCTCCGGAAGGAGCTCCTCGCCGCAGGCGGAGGCCCGTCATGAAGAACGACATCCTCGACCAGGCCGTAACGGCCGTCCAGAACCAGGAACCCGATCCGTCCGCCGTCGATGCGGCGATCCATCGCGTCGGTGTCGCGATGGCGAGCCCCGTGGCGGCGTCGCCCGTCGACGAGTCACCGCTCGTCCTCCGCGGCTGCGCCGACATTCAGGCCCTCGTTCCCGCGTTCGTCGCCGGGCGGCTCTCGCCGGCGAGAGCCCTCCTCGTCGAAGACCACACCCGTTCCTGCGTCCCGTGCCGCCGCGCCCTGAAGGCCGTCCGCTCCGGGCTGCCGATGAACGCCTCGGCCGTGACCGACGCCGTCTCCGTACGGCAGAGGCCGGTGGCCGCGATGGCCCTCGCGGCGTCGCTCCTTCTCTGCGCGGCCCTCGGCACGCTCTGGTTCGTCCGTTCGTCCGCGGCCTCCGGTCCCGTCGCGCGCGTCGACGTCGTCGACGGGCTCCTCTTCGCCCCTTCCGCCGGGACCCGGATCCCGGCCGGCGCCGAGCTCGCGGGCGGGCAGGCCGTCCGGACCGGCCGCTCCGGCGGAGCCGTCCTCGTTCTCGCCGACGGCTCGCGCGTCGAGCTGGCGGAAAGGTCCCAGGTCTCGATCGCCCGCGGGTCGGGCGGCACGACGGTGGCCCTCGCGCGCGGCCGCGTCATCGTCCAGGCCGCGAAACAGCGCGGCGGCCACCTCTTCGTCAAGACGTCCGACTGCCTCGTCTCGGTCACCGGGACGGTCTTCTCCGTCGTGCAGGGAGCGAAGGGCTCGCGTGTCTCCGTCCTCGAGGGAGAAGTCCACGTCGACGACGGCCAGGGCGAGAAGGTCCTCCGCGGAGGCGATCAGGCGTCGACGAACGGCGCCTCGATGCGCGTCGCCCTCGAGGACGAGTTCGGCTGGAGCCGCGATCGCGTGGCGCTCCTCGAGCTCGCGGGCGAGGTGGCCCGCCTGCAGAAGGAGCTCGCCGCCGTGCCGGCCACGTGGTCGGGACGGACCTCGACGCGGCTCCTCGACGCGATGCCCGACGGAACGGTCGTCTTCGCGGCCGTCCCGAACGTCTCGGGAACCGTCGCCGACTTCTACGACGCCCTCGCGCCGCGCCTGGCGTCGAACCCGGCGCTGGCCTCCTGGTGGGGCGAGGGCCCGGGCGCGGCCCAGCGGCAGGCCGAGGTGAAGCGCCTGCTCGACGCCCTGCGGACCTGGGGCTCCTACCTCGGCGACGAGGTGGCGGTCGGCATCGGCGCGAAGGTGGACGGGCACCCCGGCGCGCCTCTCGTCCTGACGACCGTCGTGAAGCCGGGCTTCCGCGCGTTCCTCGAGGCCGAGCTCGCCCGGGATGGCGGCAACACCCACGTCCGGATCGTCGAGAGCGCTTCCGACGCCCCCTCGGGCGGAGGCGACGCTCTTCTTCTCTGGCTGCACGACGACCTCGTGGCCGCGGCCGTCGACGGCGCGACGCTCGCACGGCTCGAATCGGCCCTCGCCTCGCCGGGGGAGTTCCGCAGCGGGACGTTCCACGCGCGGCTCGCCGAGGCTTATCGCGACGGCATCGACCTCCTCGTCGGCGTCGACCTGAAGGCGTTCGTCGAGAAGGCGGCCTCCGCGGCGGGCGACGATCCGCGTGCGAGCGAGACGCTCCGGTTGACGGGCCTCCTCGACGCGGAGCACCTCATCGTGGAGCGTCGCTCTACGGGCAGCGTCTCGAGCGGCCGGGCAGCCCTCTCCTTCAGCGCCCAGCGCCGCGGCCTCGCCGCCTGGCTCGCCGCTCCGGCGCCGATGGGGTCCCTCTCGTTCATCTCCTCCGGCGCCGCCGGGGCGGTCGCTCTCGTGATGAAGGAGCCCGCGCTCCTCGTCGACGACCTCTTCGCGGCCTTCACCTCCGGGCACCCGGAGTTCCCCGCGAAGCTCGCCGCGTTCGAGGCGGAGCACGGCTTCCGCGTGAGAGCCGACCTCGCCGAGACCCTCGGCGGCGACGTGGCTCTCGCGGTCGACGGGCCGCTTCTCCCGACGCCGGCCTGGAAGGTCGTCGTCGAGGTCTACGACGCCCCGCGCCTCCAGGCGACGATCGAACGCCTCGTCTCCCTCGCCGACGCCGCGGCGCGCAAGGAAGGGAAGCCGGGAGCGAGGATCGTGTCGGAGGCCTCCGGCGGCCTCACGATCCACGCTCTCGTCCTGGGAGACGGAACGATTCCGCTACAGTACGCGTTCGTGGACGGCTACCTCGTCGCGGCCCCGCAGAAGGCTCTGCTCGTTCGCGCGGCCGAGAGCCATGCCACGGGGGACACGCTCCTCACCGCGCCGAAGCTCGTCGCCCTCCTTCCGAAGGACGGGCCGCTCGACTTCTCGATGCTCGCTTTCCAGGACGTCGGCGGAACGCTCGGGTCTCTCGCACGTTCCCTCGGCGCGGCGCCCGGATCGGCGGCCTCTGACCTCTCCTCCTCTGGCGCTTCTCTCGCCTGGGGCTGGGCCGAGCCCTCGCGCATCGTCTTCGGCTCCGCCGGGTCCGGGCTCTCCGACCTCGGCTCCCTCGTGGCGGCCGTCGCCGCGCTCCAGCCGCCCGCGAGCGGAGGCCGGTGACAGCTTTCCTCGAGCTCGACGGCCTCTCCGTGAGGCTCGGCCGGCGAGAGGTGCTCCGCGAGCTGCGGGGCACCCTCGCCGGCCGCTCCATCGGCCTTCTCGGGCCGAACGGGGCTGGGAAGACGACCCTGCTCCACACGCTCCTCGGCTTCTTCCCGCCGTCGGCGGGGAGGGCCCGGCTGGCGGGCTTCGACGTCGCGAAGGAGAGTCGCGAGGTGCGGCGCGCGGTCGGCTACATGCCCGAGAACGACTCCTTCATTGCCGGGATCTCGGGGGTCCGCTACGTGACCATGTTCGCCGAGCTCTCGGGCCTTCCTCGGGCCGAGGCGCTCGAACGCGCGCACGAGGCGCTCTTTGCCGTCGGTCTCGGCGAGGTCCGCTACCGGACCCTCGAGACCTATTCGCTCGGGATGAAGCAGCTCGCCAAGCTCGCGCAGGCGATCGCCCACGGGCCGCGGGTCCTCTTCCTCGACGAGCCGACGAACGGCCTCGACCCGCCGGCACGGCAGCGGATGCTCCGGCTGATCCGCGAGATCCGCGAGGCAGGGGAGATCCGGGTCATCCTCTCGTCGCACCTCCTGCGCGACGTGGAGGAATGCTGTGACGAGGTCCTCATCCTCAAGGACGGGCGCATCGCGGCCCTCTGCAACCTGGAGGAGGAGCGGCGGGCGAACCGAAGGCTCGTCGAGCTCGAGGTCGCGGGCGGCAACGGCGACTTCTCCGAAGCGCTCGTCGCCCTCGGCTGCAGCGTCGGCCCCGGGATCCGCCGCCGGCTGAAGGTCGTCCTCCCCGAGGGATTCGGCTCGCGGGAGCTCTACCGCCTCGCGGGCGAGAACGGGGTCCAGATCCGGCATCTGGCCTACCAGCGCGATTCCCTCGAGGAGATCTTCCTCAGGGCGATGGAGGTCGAGCCGTGACGGTTCGGACGCGCCGCTTCCGCCCCTTCGACGGGACACCGACGTCGACGCTCGCGCGGGTCCTCGTCCTGCCGCGCTACGCGTGGAAGGAGGCCTTCTCGGGGAAGCTCGTCACGGGGGCATTCACCGCCTCGTTCCTCGCGCCCATCGGCGCCCTCGTCGTCGTCTGGCTGAAGTACAACGTCGCCGCCCTGGTGCGGACGCCGTTCGCCGGGGGGATCCCGCTCGCGATCGACGCTGAGTTCTTCGGCTTCCTCCTCCTGACGCAGTCGTACTTCGCCTTCGCGCTGACGCTCTTCGTCGGCCCCTCCCTCGTCTCGCCCGACCTCGTGAACGGGGCCCTGCCGCTCTACTTCTCCCGGCCTCTCGAACGCTGGCAGTACGTGGCGGGCAAGCTCCTCGTCCTCGCCCTCCTTCTCTCGGCGATCACGTGGGCCCCGCTCCTCCTCGTCTTCGTCCTCCAGGCCTCGCTCGCGGAGGCGGGCTGGCTTGCCGCGAACGTCGGGATCGCCGGCTCCATCGTGCTCGCCTCGCTCCTGCTCGTCCTCTTCCTCTCGCTCGTCTCGATGGCCGCGTCCGCCTGGGTCAGGAACCGTGCCGTCGCGCGAGGCCTGCTCATCGCCCTCGGGGTCATTCCGGCCGCGTTCGGAGAGGCGATGAACGGGATACTCGACATCGAGTGGGGCGGCGTCCTCAACCTGGGTCTCGCGTGGGGCCGGGTCCTCGAGGGGCTCTTCGGCATCTCCGTGAGAGCGAGGATCCCCCTCGGCGGGGCCTGGGCGAGCCTCCTCGTCACGACGGCCATCGCGCTCCTCCTCCTCCGCCGGAAGCTCCGCGCCTTCGAGGTGGTGCGGTGAGCGCCGCGGCCCAGAAGGACCTCCTCGTCTTCGAGGACGTCTCGAAGTTCTACGGCGAGGTCCTCGGCGTGGACCGTGTGACCCTGTCGATCCCTCCCGGCATCACCGGCCTCGTCGGCCCGAACGGTTCCGGGAAGACGACCCTCATGAACCTCGCGACGGGCCTCATCCGGCCGACGCGGGGCCGGGTGAGCGTCCTCGGCATCCCGCCGGACGACCCGGAGCGGCTCTTCGCCGCCTGCGGCTACTGCACGGCGTTCGAGGCGTTCCCGCCCGGCGTCACGGGACGCGCCTTCCTCGAGGGGCTTGTCTCGCTCAGGGGAGACGGGATGGCGGCGGCGCGATCTCTCGCCGGGAAGGCGCTCGAGCGCGTGAACCTCGTCGACGCCGCGGGCCGCAAGGTCGCCGGCTACAGCAAGGGGATGAGGCAGCGGCTCCGCCTCGCCGCGGCGATCGCGCCCGACCCGCGCGTCCTCCTCCTCGACGAGCCGCTCAACGGCCTCGACCCCATGGCCCGCGCCGAAGTCCTGGAGCTGTTCCGGAGCCTCGCCGCCGAGGGCAAGCACGTCGTCGTCTCGAGCCACATCCTCCACGAGGTCGACCTCCTCGCGGACCGCGTCGTCCTCGTGAAGTCGGGGTACGTCGTGGCCGAAGGCGAGTCCCACGGCCTCCGCGAGGAGGTCGTCGAGCGGCCGATGCAGGTCCTCGTCCGCTGCGACCGTCCCGGCGCCCTCGCGGCGCGGCTCTTCGCAGAGGGGCTGGCAACCGAGGTGGAGCTCCACGAGGACGGCCTCGGCCTCCTCGCGAGGACCCGGACCCCGGACCGCTTCTTTCTCGCGCTCAACGGCGCCGTCCTCTCGGACGGGATCCAGATCGAGACGGTGACGCCGGCCGACGACGACGTGAAGGCGGTCTACCGGTACCTCATCGAGGGCGGGGAGGGGTCGTGAACGAGCGCAACGACGTTCGCTTCCGCCAGCTGAAGGCCGTCTTTTTTCTGGAGCTGAAGCGCCTCCTCCGGGGACGCGAGGCGCGGGCGGCCTTCTTCTTTGCCGCGGCCCCCTTCCTCCTCGCGCTCGTCGCCCACGCCGTGAGGGACCACGCGACCGTCCCGGGACGGGTCGAGAAGGAGTTCGCCTTCGTCTTCCAGAACCTCGTCCTGCAGGGGACGCTCTTCTTCGGCACGCTCTTCGTCTTCGGGGGGCTCCTTCGTGGCGAGCAGCTGGCGAAGACCCTCCACCACCTCTTCCTCGCGCCGGTCCGCCGCGAGGTCCTCCTCCTCGGGAAGTACCTCGCCGCGCTCGCGGTGACCTCGGCCGCGTTCGCGGGCTTCTCGGCCCTCGCCTACGTGACGCTCCTGACGGGCGCGGGAAGCGGCGCGGCGACGGCGCACCTGGCGTCGGGGGGCGCCGGGCGGCTCCTCGGCTACGCTCTCGTGGCGGTCCTGGCCTGCGCGGGCTACGGCGCCGTCTTCCTGGCCTTCGGCCAGTGGGTGAAGAACCCGGTCTTCCCCGCGCTCGCGTTCTGGGGCTGGGAACACCTCAACTTCCTCCTCCCCGAGGGGCTCAAGAGGCTGGGCCTGATCCACTACCTTCTCTCGCTCACGCCGGTGAAGGTGCCGGAGGGCTTCCTCGCCGTCCTCGGGGAGCCGCTCCCGCCCTGGATCGCGGTCCCCGTTCCTCTCCTCCTCTCCGCGGCGCTCCTCGCCCTCTCGGCGTGGAAGGTGCGGCGGATGGAAGTCGACTACGGGGTGGAGTGAGGGGGCCGCGGCCCGGCGCTTCAGCGCGAAAGGCCGTAGCGCTGGCGGAGGGCTCGATCCTCGTTCTGGAGCGCCTCGGCACGGGTGCGAAGGGTGTTGGCGCGGCTGGCGACGTTCGCGAGCGCGCCAGCGGGATCTGACGACTCCATCGCGCTCTTGAGCGACTTGAGCATCTCCAGGGCGTCGTCGAGGCTCCCGAGCGTCTCCCTGTGGTGGGCAGCGCACGCCTCGGGTGGCCTGAGAGCGGCGAGTCGCTGTCTCGCGGCCTCGGAGTCCCGAATCATTCCGTCGAGCCCCGAAGTATCGCCGCGAGCGAGGGCCGCCGCCATCTCACCCGCGATGCTCTCCGCTCCGCCGCTCACGTTCGCCGGCTGGATCTGGTCGACGGCATCGAGGTACTTCGCGACGGACGCGGAGGCCGGATCGATCGCGCCCGGGGAATTGCCCATGGCCGGGGCGTCGAGGGTGGCCGGCGGCATCGGAGCGAGAGGGGACTCCCGCGAAACGGTGCGATCCGCGGAGAGGACCGGGACGGTCTGCGAGGCCGGATACGCGCCGAGGGGGTCCGAGCCGAGCGCCGCCGCCGGTGTCGGCGCCAGGGTCGAGCCTCCTGCCGACCGCGTCTCGGGGCTGTAGGCAGCGGCCTCGCGGGCTCGCGCCGGTCCTTCCGGGGGCGTGCTCGGGGCGGAAGAGCGGCCGAGCAGGAACGCCACCGCGAGGAGAGACCCGGCGGAGACGGCGACGAGGCCGATCAGCAGACGCTTGCTCACGTGGACCTTCTCCATCGTTCCTCCGGCCCGCGCCGCTCAGCGTGCGGGGAGAGCGTCCGCGAGATCGACGTACGCGGCAGCACCCGGCGGCCTGGTCGTTCCGGCGAGCCAGAGGCGGACCGGGGTCCGGGGTCCCACGGTAACCCCGAAGCGGCCTTCGTCGTCGGCGATCTTCTCGGCGAGCCAGGACCGGAACTCGTCCAGGGCGGTGAGATCGGTCTCGTCCGGTGGCGAGTGGCGCGCGGAGGCGAGCGTCACGTGCGGGCGGAACGCCGCGTCGTACGCATCGGGCTTCTTCAGCTGGAGCCGGTTCAGCTCGCCCTTGGCGGCGACGAGGGACGTCGTCCAGCCCTGGGGAGCGCCGTGCATCTCGACGGCAACGACGTGGCCGGTCAGACCCATCCGGACGACCTCGGGCTGGAGCGAAACCGCCTCTCGCGGTCCAACCAGCGCGAGGGCCCGGATCGTCTCCAGGTCCTCCAGCTTCCAGCCTGCGCCGATGTAGACGATCGTGATGTGGAGGTCCTCCACCTGCGTGAGGCGCAGGCCTGGAAAGCGACTCCCGGCCTCGGCGAGGAGCTTCGACCACGCGGCCCCGAGCGGCGTCGCGGCGCAGGGGATCGTCGAGAAGAGAGACCCGCCCGGGTGCCTCACGACCGCGGGCGAGCCCACGGCCGGAGCGTCCCGTACGGAGCACGACGCCGCGAGCCCGAGCGAGGACGCGACGACGAGAATCGCCGTGGCCGTCCGGACGGCGACGCGGCCAGGGCTTCGATGGCTCATCGCGGCTCGTTCAGAAGACCGGACCGAACTCCCCGTCGCGCATGAGGGCGACGGCGGTGCCGTCGTCGAGGTGCAGGTCGACGCTCAGGGGCAGGACGTCGGGCTGCATCTCCGGCACGTAGACACGGTCGATGTGGACGACGGCCTCCGGGGATGAGAAGGCGTCGGGGCCCACCTGGCCGCCGAAGTGCTCGCTGCGGCCGAAGGCGATGTGCAGCCCGAGCTTCTCGTCGAGGAGGACGGAGCCGATCGGCTTGACGCCGAACGCGGCGAGGACGCCGAGGCCGAGCTCGGCGATGTTGGCGTAGGCCGGTTCCCTCGCGAGAAGAGCGGCCTCCCGGGCGGACTCCGGCCCTTCCGTGAGGACCCCGATCGCCTTGTTCTCGACGACGTGATAGCGCACGACTTCCGTGCCGAACTGCACTGGAAGCACACCTTCCGACCGGCTCGGGTCGCCCTCGCGCTCTCCCTCGTAGGGGACGATGTAGGACTCGCCGGACGGCAGGTTTCCCGCTACGCCACGCTTCGGGAGCAGGCCGCCGGAGGCGTGGCCGGTGCGGTGGCGGAGGTCGAGGTGAAGCTGGTCCTCTCCCTCGGGGTGGCGGAAGACGAAGTCGGCGCCGGTGGCCCGGTCGAGAAGGGCCTTCAGGATGTCCACGCGGCGGTTCACCTCGGTGTAGTCGAGCCGCAGGGCGGGAATCATGCCGGCGGTGAAGCCCGGCATCGTGGCGGCCCGCATCGGGTGTTTCCGCGCCGCCATTTTCAGGGGGGCGGTGGAGCTGAACTTCGTCACGGCCATGAGCATCGGGTGGGTGTCGAAGACCTCGGTCATCGGCACGGCGGCGGCCGGGTCGAGGCCGGCGGCGCTCGCCGGCACGGGGCCGCCCGCGTGGATCCAGCAGTGGCCGGGGAGGTCGCCGTTGTTCGTGTGGACGTTGGGATAGAGGAGGAGGTGCGTCTGGTATCCGACCGGCGCGGACTGCTGCCCGAGGAGCTCCGCCCACTCCGCCGCGATCCTGCGGCGGGCCGCCCACGCGGCGTCGTCCGGCACCTTCTCGTCCGGGAGGTCGACCATGATCCCGAGGAGCCGGTCCTCGGGGGTCGGCTGGAAAACGCGGGCAACGAGGGCGGAGAGCTCGGCGGCATTCAGGGTCTCTGGCATCACGGATCCCTCGCGCCGATGGTGCCCGAGGTCGGGGCGGGTGTCGATTCGAGCTGCCCTGTGGCGCAGCGGCCCCGACGAATCACTTTCGGGGAGCCGAGATCGAATCGAATCCCGTGATCCTCTGCGCGTCGCGCAGGCGCGGGCCACGTGCGGCGGCGAGGGTCGAGCCGTCGCGGGAGACGGCGAAGTCGAAGAGGAGCTGGTCGTCCCAGGCCGTCAGCTTCCGGGCGGGGCCGCCCCCGGTGGGCAGGAGCCAGACATTGGAACGATCGCCTGCCACGGTGTTGAGGTAGACGCCTTCGTCCCGCAGGACGAGGCGTGAGCTCGGGCTGGCCGGTTCGGTGGGGACGTCCAGGAGGAGCGGGCCTCCCTCGACGGGGCAGACGCCGAGACGGAGCTTCTCCGAGGAATCGGTGAAGTAGAAGGCGACCTGAGCACCGGAGGGATGAAGCGCGGGGCGGTACGCCGGCCCGTCGAAGACTGGCCTCGGGTTGCTCCCGTCGCTCGCGACCCGAACGACGCTGGGGACGCCCTTCACGAGCGCGCTGTAGACGAGGAAGCGGCCGTCGCGCGAGACCTCGAAAGGAACGAAAAGCGCGTCGCGGGCGACGACGCGGCTGGTCGATCCGCCCCGGTCCAGGGCGTGGATCTCGACGCCGGCCCGGCCCCGCACCGCGAAGAAGACCGTCCCGTCGTCTGCGACGGACGGGTAACCGGTCTGGCCTCCTCCCGGCAGCGCGAACAGCGGGCCGCGATCCGCACCTTCGAGGCCCGCCATCCAGAGGCCGGAGACCTCGCCGACGTCCGAGGTGTAAACGAGCTTTCCCTCGGGCGAGAAGGCGACGCCGCCGAGGCCGTCGGTCAGGGCCCGCGTCATCCGCCGCACTCGTCCGGAGCCGGCGACGGGCGCGGACCAGACCGTCGAGGAGACCGCGCCCGCCACGGAGACGAGGGTCCGGCCGTCGGCGGTCAGCGAGATGATCCGGCGGTCGTTCAGGTCGTTGGTCACCTTCCGGACCTCGCCCCCGGGGAAGGAGACGGACCAGACCTGTGTGTTCGGCTGGTCGCTTCCGCGGGCGATGACGAGGAGAGAGCGTCCGTCGGGGAGCCAGCCGCACTGCGCGGCGACTTCCCAGCCCGGGTCGGCGAGCGTCGTGACCTTCCCGTCCTCGACGGCGACGAGAGCGAGGCGCGAGCGGCTCTCCGCCCCGGCACCCCCCCGGACGCCGATCGCGGTGGCGATGAGGCGCCCGTCCGGCGACCACGAAGGGCCCCCGTAGAAGATCCCGGCGACGATCTCGGGAAAGCGGAAGGTCGCGAGCGCCTTCGTGTTCGACCCGTCGCCGTCGGCAACCACGAGCGATGTCTCTTCGGCGGTCGGGTGCCGCTGGCGTACGAAAGCGATCCGGCGACCATCGGGGGAAAAGGTCACCGCGGAATCGATGTCGCCCAGGAGGCGCCTCGGGGCCCCGCCGAGCGTCGAGATCGAGAAGAGGGCGCCGCGCGGCTCGGCGTCGCTGCGATGCGAGAAGTAGATGGCATTCCCGTCCGGCGTGAAGGCGTGCCCCCAGTACGCGACGGGCTGGTCGGCCACGAGGCGAAGCGTCTGGCCGCCGGCGACCTGCTGGAGCCAGAGGCTCTGGAGGCCCTGGTCGGACTCCACGTAGACGACGTACCGGCCGTCGGGGGAAACGGAAGCGCTGATGACGTTTCCGGAGTTCGTGACGGGCGTGATCCGGAGCGCGGTGTCCCGGGCGTGCTCCGCCGGGGAAGGGGCCGTCAGCCGGGCGAGGCCGAATCCCGCGGCGATTCCAGCGGCGGCCGCGAGGGGGAGAAGCCACCCTGCGCGGCTCCTCGGGGGCGCCTGCATGGCGATCGCGGGGACGGCCTCGCGAGCCGGGTTCTCGAGGGCGAAACGCGCCTCGCCGATATCTCGGAGGCGCCGCTTCGGGTCCCGCTCGAGGCACCGCTCGAGGAGCCGCCGGTCGGAAGCCGCAAGGCCTTTCGGCAGGAGGCTCCAGTCGACGTCCTGACGGAGCACCGCGGCGAGCGTGTCGCTGACCGTCTCGCCCGCGAAGAGCCGGCGCCCCGTGAGCATCTCGTAGAGAAGGACGCCGAATGCCCAGATGTCGGCGCGCCGGTCGACGGGCCTGCCCCTCGCCTGCTCGGGTGCCATGTAGCCCGCGGTGCCGAGGATGACGCCCATCTGCGTTCCGGGCGTCGCGGTGAGGGTGGGGGAGTCGAGCATGGTCGGCGAGCGGCCGTGGTCGGCCGCGGATGCGCCGGTGCCCACGGAGTCCATTGCCTTGGCGAGGCCGAAGTCGAGGACCTTCGCTCGGCCGTCGGCGGTGAGCTTCACGTTCTGGGGCTTCAGGTCGCGGTGGACGATTCCCTTCTCGTGGGCCTCTTCCAGCGCCTCGGCGACCTGGCGGGCGATCGTGCGGACCTCGTCGAGGGGCATCGGCCCCTCCTCGATCCGCTCCGCCAGCGTCGGCCCCTCGACGAGCTCGAGGACGAGGGCGCGCGTTTCGCCGCTCGTCTCGAGCCCGTAGACCTGGGCGACGTTCGGGTGGTTGAGCTGGGCGAGGAGCCGCGCCTCCCTCTCGAAGCGCGCGAGCCGGTCGCGGTCCTCGGTGAAGGTCGCGGGCAGGACCTTGAGCGCGACGTCGCGTCCGAGCGTCGTGTCCCTCGCGCGCCACACCTCGCCCATGCCGCCCTCGCCGAGCTTGCCGGTGATCTCGTACGGCCCGATGCGGGAGCCGGGTGCGAGCGTCACGGCGTCGCCCCTTCCTTCGCGAGCGATTTGCGCCAGGCCTCGGCCTTCGCCGGCCGGCCGGTCTTCCCGTAGAGCGCGGCGAGCGATTCGACGGGACGGAGCAGGGCCTCGGCACCTGGCCCGAAGGCCGCGAGGAGGATGGCGTGGGACTCGAGGAGCGCGGCTTCGGCCTCGGGGTAGCGCTCCAGGCCGGCGAGGGCGTCGCCGAGGGCCTGCAGCGTGAAGCCGGTGCCGAAGAAGCCCGGAGGCTGGACCTTCCTCGAGGTCGCCACCGCCCGGGAGAGCAGGACCTCTGCCTCCCGGTACTTGCCCTGCACGGTGTAGAGGCGGCCGAGGTTCGTCATCGTGACGAGGAGATCCGGGTGCTCGTCGCCGAGGAGACGCCGGGACGTCTCGTAGTCCTCGAGGTAGAGCCGTTCGGCCTCCTCGAGGCGCCCCATGCGCCGGTAGAGGACCGCGAGGTTGTTGATCGACTCCGTCGTTTCGGGGTGCTCGTTGCCGAGCCGCTTCCGGCGGCCGGCGAGCGCCCGCGTGGCGGCGGATTCGGCGAGGCCGTGCTTGCCGAGCCGGATGAGGGTCCAGGCGTAGTTGTGGAGGAGCGTCAGCGAGTAGGGGTCTTCTTCGCCGTGCCTCACGACCTGGGCCTTCACCGCCTCGGCGAAGAGCGCCTCCGATTCCTCGAGCCGCTCCGCGTCGCCGTAGAGCAGGGCGAGGTCGTTCATCGCCGAGAGGACCCGGTCGTCGTCGGGCGCCAGCGTCCGGCGCCGGCTCTCGAGGACGGCGGACAGGAGCGGCTCGGCCTCGGCGAGGCGGCCCTGGTGGAGGTAGAGGGTCCCGAGCTCCTGCACGACGTCGAGGGTCGTCGCGGCGTCCGGGCCGAGGAGCCTCTCGCAGGTCGTGCGGGCCGAAAGGAGCGGCTCCTCGGCGCGGTCGAAGAGGCCGAGCCGGTGGTAGGTGGCGCCGATGGAACGGAGGAGCTCGGCGGCCACGAGGGGCTGGCCGGCGAAGCGCGTCCGCGCGGCCTCGAGGGCGCGCGCGAGGACGCCTTCGTCGAGGAGGCCGAGCGCCGTGTCGGTCAGGTTGACTCCGGCGAGGGCCCCATCGAGGCCCCCCAGCGCCGCCGCGACTTCCGCGTCCGTCGCCCCTCGCCCGCGGCGGCTCTTCTCGAGGCGGGAACGCAGGTCGCGGCCGAGCGCGGACCCCATGCCGCGGGCGTCGACGCCGGCGAGCATCCCGCGCTGGAAGTCGGCCACTTCCTGGAGGTCGTGTCGCGCGGCCTCGGCGGCGCGCCTCTGGGCGGCTTCGCGGACGGCGAACGTGGTGGAGGCCGCGACGCCGACGACGAGGGCCAGGAACGTCGCGGCGATCCCTGCCACGAGGACGCGGTTGCGCCGCGCGAACTTGCGCAGCTGGTAGGCCGCGCTCGGCGCCCGGGCGAGGATGGGACGCGACTCGAGGTAGAGCTGGAGGTCCTCGGCGAGTGCGGCGGCGCTGGCGTACCGCCGGTCGGGCTCCTTCTCGAGCGCCTTGCCGACGATCGTCTGGAGGTCGGCGTCGGGTGCCCGGGGGCCCTTCCAGGCCCGGCGCAGGGGCGCCGGAGGCTGCTCGCAGACGATGCGGATCGCGTCGAGAAGCGACGAGCTCTCCGTGTCGTACGGCCTCACCCCCGTCAGGGCCTCGTAGAGGACGATCCCGAGGGCGTAGACGTCGGAGCGGACGTCCACGGCGCCCGGGTTGCCGCGCGTCTGCTCCGGGCTCATGTA
Organism: Holophagales bacterium; assembly: GCA_016719485.1. Classification (NCBI taxonomy): domain Bacteria; kingdom Pseudomonadati; phylum Acidobacteriota; class Holophagae; order Holophagales; species Holophagales bacterium. Next base: position 168,341 of record JADJZB010000031.1, on the reverse strand, counting down.
CGGGATCGTTCCCCGGAGCGTGCCGATCTCGGTGACCAGCGTCGGGGCCGCGACGTCGGAATCCGTAATGCGGGCCAGCCCGAAGTCGAGGACTTTCACGGCGGGCAGCTCGCCCGCCGTGCCGGAACCCTCGCGGTCCGGCACGACGATGTTCGACGGCTTCAGGTCGCGGTGGATCACGCCGCGCTGGTGGGCGTAGTGGACCGCGCGGCAGATCGAGACGATCAGCCGCAGGCGGAGGCGGATCTCCTGCGCGTCGACCGGACCGCGGCGCGCGCCGAGCCAGGCGTCGAGCGTCCGCCCCCGGACGAGCTCCATCGCGAAGAAGTGCTGGCCGTCCTCGGTTCTCCCCGCGTCGTAGATGGCGCCGATGTTCGGGTGGTCGAGCCTGGCGAGCGTCTCGATCTCCCGCCGGAACATCGTGACGCGCCGCTCGTCGACGTAGCTTCCGCCGCGGATGACCTTGAGTGCGACCCGTCGGCGAGGCTGCTGCTGCTCGGCTTCGTAGACGGTCCCCATCCCTCCCTCGCCGAGAACGCCGAGGATCCGGTACGGGCCGATCGCCTCGGGCGGAGCGACTCGCCCGGATGTGGCGGGGCTCGATCCCCCCGACCGCGGGACACCGTCGACCGTCGGCGCGTCGGCGAGCGGCAGCGCGTCGATCGTGTCGACGTCTTCCAGAAACCCGGCGCCCGCGCCGTCGTTCGTTGTCTTCTCGTCAGCCAAGCCGGGCGGATTCTACGGAGAGGGGCCCTGGGAATCACAATCCTGCCGTCGTCCGTGCCGCGAGGCCGTATCGTCAAGACTGAGGAGACCAGGATGCGCTATTCCCGCCGCCTCGCTCTCGCCCTCTCGATCGCCGCGCTCCCGGCCCTCGGGGCTTCGCCCGCAGCGTCGCCCGGGATCGCCGACCTCGCGTTCCTGGCGGGCTCCTGGGTCGTCGAGAGCGGCGCGGTGCGCGTCGAGGAGCAGTGGCTCTGTCCCGGCCCCGACGGCATGGTCGGGATGGGCCGGACGACGAACGTGGCGAAAGAGAAGACCGTCTTCTTCGAGTACCTGCGGATCGAGGCGCGCGCCGGCGGTCTCGTCTACGTGGCGCAGCCGAAGGGAGGGCCGGCCACGGAGTTCCCGCTCGTTCGGCTCGGGGCCGGGACCGTCGTCTTCGAGAACCTCGCGCACGACTTCCCGAAGAGGGTCGTCTACACGAAGCGCGCGGACGGGGGGCTCACGGCGCGCGTTGAAGGCGACGCATCGAGCCCGGAGAAAGCGGAGGAGTTCCCCTACCGGCCGGCCGGGGCCGGATGCCGGTAGATGGGCAGTCCCCTGTTCAACGAAAAACGGAACTGACCCCCAGGTTCAATTCGCGAGGCCGAAGTCGAGGACCTTGACCTTCCCGTCCACGGGGGCCTTGACGTTCTGGGGCTTGAGGTCGCGGTGGACGATTCCCTTGTCGTGCGCCTCCTCCAGCGCCTCCAGGATCTGCCGCGCGATCGTGAGGCTCTCCTCGAGGGAGAGCGGGCCGGCCTCGAGCCTCTCGGCGAGCGTCGGCCCCTCGACCAGCTCGAGGACGAGCGCGCGCGTGCCGCCCGACTCCTCGAGCCCGTAGATCGAGGCGATGCTCGGATGCTGGAGCTGGGCGAGGAGCTGGGCCTCGCGCTCGAATCGCGCGAGGCGTTCCGGGTCCTCGGTGAACTCCGCCGGAAGCACCTTGATCGCGACCTCGCGCTTCAGCTTCGTGTCGGTGGCGCGCCAGACCTCGCCCATCCCGCCTTCGCCGAGCTTGCCGGTGATCTCGTAAGGGCCTACGCGGGAACCGGGAGCGATCGTCATGGGAAGAACCTCGCGGGGGCCGGGAGCAACTCGTCGCGCTCGGAGCGGGTGTCCCGCGCCCGGCACCCCTCGCTCATCCCCTTCGCGCCGGGAGGGGCGACGAACGGGCACGGGCCGAACAGGCCTTTGGAATGGCTTTTCGACAAGCGGGGCGGATTCTACGGACGAATGCTCCCGAATCACGAAAGCCGGTGCAGGTGCGGTTCGAGGACCAGCCCGCTCGGGGAGTCCGGTGCGAGAATCGTTCCGTGAAGCCACTCTTGCCGCTCGTCGCCGCGTTGCTTCTCCTGTCGCCGCCGGCCGTGGCTCAGGACGATCAGGGCGCGCCTCAGCCCGCCATCCGGCCGCGCTCCGGGCGCTTCACCTACGGTGGCTCCGTCGGATTGGGAATCGGCAGCGCGTCGTGGGGCGTGTCGCTGCGGGGCGAGGTGGGATACCTCGCGACGGACCGGCTCTGGACCGGGGTCTCGGGGCGTTTCCAGTGGACGCACGACGACTATGGTCCGGAGACCTACGATTCCGTCGACTACGGCGTCGGGGCCTACGCCCGCTACTTCGTCGTCGACCGCCTCTTCGCCACGACCGAGTGGGACTGGACGAGCTACGAGGTCCGGTCGACGGGTCCCTCAGCGGGCCGGGAGAGCTTCTCGAGCTTTTTCGTCGGCGGGGGCTATGGGCAGCCGCTCGGTCCCCGGAGCCTCTTCCTCGTCGAAGTGCTGTACGACGTGACGGGAAACGCGCGAGGGCTCTACGACACCCCCTGGGTGACCCGCCTCAGCTTCGCGACGGGATTCTGATTCGAGCCGGAATTACCTCTGCGGCTCGAACTCGGCCAGCCAGATGTCGGATTCGTCGGTGCTCTCGTGCCAGGCCAGAAAGCGCCCGTCGCTCGAGAGGCATGCCGAGCCTATCTCTCCCCGTTCGGGGGCCGTGACGAGAGTCCGGACTCCGCCCCCCTCGAGGTCGAAGAGCCGGATCTCGCGTTTGCTCACGAGGAGGAGCCTGCGGCCGTCCGGGAGAAAGTGGAGAGCTCCGGCGTCGCCCGTCGGGACCCGCCGGTAGGAGCGTTCCTCGACGCTGTAGACGGCGCCGCCCACCGGGTTGGCGGCTGTCGAGTAGAGCGCGCCGGCGATCCGGCGGCCGTCGGGTGAGACCGAGGAGGGCCAGAAATCGAGGCCGGCCTCGTCGAGCGGCGCCAGGAACTGCGGATCCCCCACGGCCCTTCCGTTCGCGACTTCCAGCAGGAACGGCCCGTCCGCATCCGTGTTCCCCGCGGCGAGCCAGCGGCTGTCGGGGGACCAGGACGGCTGGAATACGCTCGTCGTCCGTCCGGGCAGGACCTCGGAGAGACCGCTGCCGTCCGGGCGGATGAGGGCCAGGCTTCCCGTGAAGCGGTCCGTCTGGAACGCGATCCAGGCTCCGTCGGGAGAGAACGCCCCCTGACGATCGCGGTGCGGGCCTTCGGTGAGCTGGCGCATCGTCCCGCCGGGCTCGACGAGGACGAGGCGCTGGGGGAAGCCGGAATCGTCGAAAAGCAGCGTGGCGCCGTCCGGGGAGAGGGAGACGGGGCCATTGGCCTCGACCGTCCCGAGCGGAGCCTCGCGGGGAGATCCGGCGAGCCTGCCGGCGGATGGATCGAAGGGCGCGATGCGGACCGTGGTGCGGACGTTGCGGTCGACGAACGCGATCCGGCGGCCGTTCGCCGACGCCGAGAGGTAGCCCACCCAGCTCGAGGGCGCCGTGACCGGTTCCGGCTCTCCGAGCGGCCGGCCGGTCGCCGGGTCGAGGGCGATGCGCCAGAGGTTCATCGTCCCGCCGCGGGAGCTGGCGAAGAGGAGGGCACGGCCGTCCCCCGACCAGTTCGGGCTCCAGTCGACGTGCGGGTCCGAGAGGAGCCGCACGGCGGCGGCCGGGCCGGACTGCGAGCCGTCGGCCGCCACGGTGAAGAGGTCCCGGACGGAGGTGTCGTCGACGAGACCCCAGAAGGCGACCCGACGCCCGTCCGGCGACCAGCTCGGCTCGACGGCGTCGTGAGACGACAGTAGCCGACGCTCGCCCGTCCCGATCCTCACCGCGAAGAGCGGGCTCTTCGTGATTCGGGAGGTCGGGCTCCGGAGCTTCTCGCTGGCGACCGCGACCTCCGTTCCGTCAGGGGACCAGGCCGGGGCGTAGCCCAGGTCGGTGACCTTCCGCGCCGACTCGCCCGTCGCACCCATAACGAAGATCCCTCCGCCGGCGCACTCCGAGCGGTAGGCGATGCGCCGGCCGTCGGGTGAGAAGGCGGGCTCGTCGTCGTCGTCCCTGCAACCCGCGGTCAGGTTCACGGGGTTCGTTCCTCCGACCCGTTGCAGGAAAACGTCCCGCTGGCCATCGACCTCCTTGACGTAGGCGAAGCTCTCTCCGTCGGGCGAGAGCGCGGGGGCCATCTCGCCCCCGGCGAGAAACGTCAGCTGGCGGAAGGAGGCGGGCTGTTTCGACGAGGGAGAGGTCCCGGGGCCGCGGCGTATCGACCAGAGGTACGGCACCGTGACGAGGAGGCCGAGGAGGAAGGCGGCGAGGGGGACGGCCGCACGCCGGGCGAACGAAGAGTGCGGCGTTGCGAGCGGCGCCGAGGACGACGTCGCCGCCGGCGGTTGCCACCGCCCCTCGAGGACGTCCTCGATCACGATCCGGGCGTCGGCCACGTCGTGGAGCCGCCGCCGCGGCTCGCGCTCCAGGCAGCGGCGGAGGAGGTCGCCGACGGGCGCCGGCAGGCCGCGCGGGAGAAGGGCCCAGTCGGGGTCAGCGCGCAGCACCGCGGCGAGCGTGTCGCTCACCGTCTCCCCGGCGAAGAGCCTCTTGCCCGTGAGCATCTCGAAGAGCACGACGCCGAAGGACCAGACGTCGGCCCGCTTGTCCACCGGTTTGCCGCGCGCCTGCTCGGGGCTCATGTACGCCGCGGTTCCGAGGATCATCCCGGCCTGGGTCCCCTGGCGCGTCATCGTCGGGGAGCGGGAGGAGTCGCTCGAGTCGAGGCCGCCGGTGGCGTCGCCCGAGAGGGCCTTGGCCAGGCCGAAGTCGAGGACCTTGACCTTTCCGTCCGGCGTGAGCTTGACGTTGGCGGGCTTGAGGTCGCGGTGGACGACCCCCTTGCCGTGGGCCTCCTCGAGCGCCTCCGCGATCTGCCGTGCGACGGAGAGCGCCTCGTCGACGGGGATGGGGCTGCGGGCGATGCGCTCCGAGAGGTCCTCCCCCGGAACCAGCTCCATCGCAAGCGCCACGAGCCCCTCGCTCTCCTCGAGGCCGTAGATCGCCGCGACGTTCGGGTGGCCGAGCGACGCGAGGATCTGCGCCTCGCGCCGGAAGCGCGCGAGGCGTTCGGCGTCCTCGGCGAAGGCCGTAGGCAGGACCTTGATCGCCGCCTCGCGCCCGAGCTTCGTGTCGCGGGCGCGCCAGACCTCTCCCATCCCTCCCGCGCCGAGCCTGGCGGTGATCTCGTAGGAGCCGAGGCGGTCGCCCGGGGTGATCGTCATCGAGTGCCCAGGATCGCGGTCCAGTCGGTCAGGAGGGTGATCGGGGAGGCATCGCCCTCGGCGAGCGGCTCGCGCACGAGAAAGCGCGTGCCGTCGGCCGTGACGTCGTAGGTCCAGCCGGTGAACTCGATGATCGGGAACAGGGGCGTCGGGGCGCCGACAGAGATCGTGCCCGAGCCGGTCTCGATGCGCACCGCGGTCAGGACGTTGTCGGGCGTCTTGAGGAGGATCTCGCTTCCCGCCGGGTTCCACCGGGGCTGGGTGCCGCCCTCGCGCGAGACCTGCACCCTCGATCCCCCGCCGGGGAACGGCGCCACGTAGACCTCGTACCGGCCCGAGTCGTCGGAGGCCCACAGGAGCCAGCGGCCGTCGGGCGAGATCTGGCCGTAGGCGTCGTCGCGGGGCGTGGCGACGAGGACCTTCGTCTCGCCTTTCCCGTCCGACGGCCGGAGCACGAGGTCGGCGGAGGCCAGGCGGCCGCGGTCCTCGCAGGTCATCGCGGTCCCGTCCGGAGAGAACGACATCGGACCCGCGCTGTAGACGCCCTTCAACGCGAAGAGCGTCGTCTCCGCGCCGCTCGCGAGGTCGCGACGAACGAGGGCGGCACCCTCGTCGCCCGCCGAGCCGAAATAGAGGGTGCCGCCATCGGGCGAGAAGAGCGGGTCGCTCTCGTCGGAACCCTGTCGGGCGAGGCGGGTCTCGGTCCCTCGGGCGACGTCGTAGAGCCAGATGTCGGCGTCGCCCTGCGCGTCGTCCACCCGCGAGACCGCCGCCCACCGACCGTCGCGCGACAGGGCGAGGCCGCCGAACCCGGAGAGGTTGCCCGGCGTTCCGAGCTCGCCGAGGCGGCGTCCGGAGCGGTCCCTCCAGACGAGCCGGCTCAGGTCCCGCTGTTTTCCGGTGAGGAAGGTGAGAACGCCGGCCTCGCTCGCCGAGAAGACTCCGTAGGTGAAGCGGCGATTGAAGAGGAGGTCCTCGACGAGCACCTTCGGCTCGCCCGTGAGCACGAACCCTTTCGGGTCGAGCCCCTGAGCGACCAGGGCGCCGTCGCGGACGTAGAGGAGACGGCCGACCGCGGGAATCGCGTTCGTCGCGACCCCGAGGAGCCGCCGGGCCGGCGCGGCCTCGCCGAGCCTGGCGATCATGACCGCGCCGGCTCCCGAGCCGATGCGCCCCGAGCGGTCGAGGTAGACGAAGTGCTCGCCGTCCGGCAGGAAGTGCGGGAACCGGTGGGTGCCGGTCCCTATCTCTTCCGCCGAGCCCGTCACGGCCCGTGCCACGCCCCCCCGATCGGACATCGCGAGGAGCGGGCCCGTGGCGAAGGGCGCGAACACGATCGTTCCGTTCGGGCTCCAGGTGCCGCCGCGCGCGTCGCGCGCCGGGGCGAGACGCGCGATGGCGCCTCCCTCCGACGAGATCGTCGCCAGGTCGCTCCAGGTGAAGAAGCCGATCCTCTGCCCGTCGGGAGACCAGAACGGCCGGTAGCCCTCCTCCGTGCCGGGGAGCGGACGCGCCGCCGCGGTCCCGAGGTCGTGGACCCAGATCCGCATCGGGCCGGACCCCTCGCGCGCGCCGAAGGCGACACGCCGCCCGTCGGGGGAGACGGCCGGCATCCCGGCGCGCTCGCCGTCCAGCTCGATCGAGACTCCGGCCGGGAGCGGCAGCGTGGCGCGGATGACGCGCGGGGCGGCGGGCTCGACCGCGCCCCGTCCGATGAAGAGGCCGGCCGCCGCGAGCGCCGCGACCGCGGCGAGGGCCCAGGCGACGACCTCGCGCTTCGGGCTGCGGGCGGGTGTCGGGGCGCATCAGCGCCTTCGTCCGCGACCCCCGCCTCGAGGTCGGCGAGGACGAGCCGCGCGTCCGCCGCGTCGTGCAGCCGGTTCTTCGGGTTGCGTTCGAGGCACCGGCGCAGGAGACGCCGGAGCGCCGGAGAGGACCCGGCCGGCAGCTTCGCGAGATCGATCTCTCCTCTGAGAACGCCGGCGAGCGTGTCGCTGACGGTGTCGGCGGCGAAGAGCGACCGGCCTGTCAGCATCTCGTGGAGAACGACCCCGAGCGCCCAGATGTCGGCCCGCTTGTCGACGGCACTTCCGCGCGCCTGCTCCGGCGCCATGTACGCCGCCGTCCCGAGGATGACGCCGAGCTGCGTGCCGTGGGCCGCCGTCATCGTCGGCGAGTTCATGAGCGTTGGCGAGCGCGCGAGGTCGGCGGCGGAAGCGCTCCCCGCGGGCGGGTCCATCGCCTTGGCGAGGCCGAAGTCGAGGACCTTGACCGTTCCCTCAGGTGTGAGCTTGACGTTGGCGGGCTTGAGGTCACGGTGGACGATCCCCTTGTCGTGGGCCGCTTCCAGCGCCTCGGCGATCTGCCGGGCGATGGATATGGCCTCTTCGAGGGCGACGGAACCGCGCTTCATCCGCTCGGCGAGGTCTTCGCCCTCGACGAGCTCCATGACGAGGGCGCGAACGCCGCTGGACTCCTCGAGGCCGTAGATCGAGGCGATGTTGGGGTGCTGGAGCTGGGCCAGGACCTGCGCCTCGCGTTCGAAGCGGGCGAGACGATCGGCGTCCCCGGCGAACGCCTCGGGGAGGACCTTGATCGCGACCTCGCGCCTCAGCTTCGGATCGGTCGCCCTGTAGACGACCCCCATCCCGCCCTCGCCGAGCGGGGCGGTGATCTCGTAGGGGCCGATGCGGGAGCCGGCGACGAGCGTCATCGAACGCGGCGGATTCTACGGAGTGTGGTTCCCGGAATCGCAATCCCCGTGTAATCGGAACGGAGCTCAGAGAGAGGGGCGGTTCGACGGCGATCCCGGCGGCGCCGTCCCTCGGGCTCGTCCGCGAAGGGCCGCGTCCGCGAGAACCGCGAGCGCCGCCGCCATCGGGAAGACCATCGGGTGGAGGAAGCGAAATGCCGAGGCGATCCCCAGCAGCACGGTCGTCGCGAGGAGCCCGGAGCTGACGAGAGCGAGGAAGAGGACCATAGGGCGGATCTCCCGGCGGCAGAACAGGGCCGCTGCGGCACAGACGAGCGGCGTGAGCGTGAGGAGGGGATACCCGTGGCGGCCCGCCGTGTGCCATCTCCTGGCGGGCGTCTCCCCGGGCGGAGCCGCCGAGGCGGCGCCAAAATGCTCTCGGACGAACGTCACCATCGGGCTGTCGGGCGGGTTGTACGCGCCCTGCTCGACGTGGGTGCGCACGATCCGGGCCGGGTCTCGCTCCCAGTAGGCGAGCGTGTTCCGCCACGCCACGCCCAGGACGCCGGCCGGGTAGCGCCGGAGGGCGCGCAGCGCGGTCTCTTTCGCGACCCCGTTCGCCCGGGCCGCGTCGCCGCCGAGCGCCTCCTCCAGCTGCGCGCAGAAACCCTTCGGCCTCCACCTGTGGAACTCGCGCTCGGGCATCGTGCCGAGCTCGGGCGGTGAGGCTGCGAGCCGCTCGAGGAGGGCTTTCGCCGCAGGGTCGCTCGCATCCTCCGGGACAAGGACCTGCCACCAGGCCGAGACGAGGAAGAGCCCATCGGCGTACTGGTAAGCGGGCGGGCGATTGAAGAGCCGGCCCATGAGGTGCTGGTAGGAGAGGTGGGCGAGGCCCGTCGCCAGGATCGCCACCGCCGCGTGGAGAGCCACCGCCCGGAGACGCCGCGGCCGGCTCTCACCGACGGCCTGGTTCCCGAGGGCGTAGAGGAGGGGAAGGGCGACCGTTCCGACGAGCGCAATCGGGGCGTAGACGGTGCGCAGGCTGACGAGCGCGATGCCGGTGAGGGCGTGCAGGGCGAGCGTCCCGGGGCGCGGGCGACGCAGGTAGAGAAACGCCAGCGCGACGTAGAGGGCGAGCCCCAGGCCCGCGAAGGACTCGGTCAGGACGAACCGCTCCTGCAGGACCTGGAGCGGCTCGAAGGCGAACCCGAGCACCGCAGCGGCCGCCACCGCCCCCCCGATCGCGAGGTCGACGACGAGGACGCGCATCAGCAGGCCGCAGGTCGCCGCGCCCGCGAGGGCCTGGACGGGCACGAGCCACGGGAGCGAGCCCGTCCACACCACGAACGGCCGGATCAGCAAGCCGTAGGTCCACGACCGCTCATCGGGGAGGTGCCCCTCGACGGCGGTCCTGAGGTGTGTCCACGAGTCGCCCCAGAAAAGGAGCGGCGTGGAATCGACGGCCACCTGCGCGAGCTTGATCGCGATGGCGACGAACGTCATCGCGATCACTGCGTGCCGGCGGGCGAGAGCAATCCCGGCGCGCATCGGAGCGAGTGCACGGTGGGACGGCGGCCTCGTCCTCGAGGCCCGCTCGCCCCTGGTCCCTGAAGCGCTCATGGAAGGGCGTGAGGTTAGCAGGGGTAGTGCGCACGATTGACGCCACCTGGGCTCGACAGGATGAGATAGTCCGTTCTGTGCACGCTGAACCGAGTTCGAGGCTGACGCTCCGTCACGATCCGCCGGCCCGCCGGCCGCGCGGGATCCTCCCGTACGACTTCGCCAAGGTCGGCTTCTTCCTCTTCGGCATCCCGCGGAACGGGTTCGGCTCGATCGATGTCTCCAAGGAGTGCAACCTCCGGTGCTCGCACTGCTACTTCTTCGAAGGGGGAGACGGGGCCGCGCCCGCCTACGGGAACAGGCCCGAGCTTTCCGTCGACGAGTGGATCGCGAAGCTCGAGCACCTGAAGAGGAGCTCGTCGCGCCTGACGTTCCCGTTCTTCCAGTGCACCTGGGTGGGCGGCGAGCCGCTCATCCGCAAGGAGCTGATCGAACGCGGCCGGAAGTACTTCAGGTTCAACACCGTCGTCACCAACGGCACGATCCCGCTCCCCGACTGGCCGGACGTGAGCTGGTGCATCTCCATCGACGGCGACGAGGAGACCCACGAGCGGATCCGGCGCAAGAAGGGCATTTACAGGCGGGCCATGCGGAACATCGCCGAGAGGCCCAACCTGAGCGTCACGATCGCCTACTGCATCACGCGGGCGAACGTCGAGTGCCTCGAGCAGGCGGTCATCGACTGGTCCCGCGCGGGTGCCAGGGACATGACGTTCGACTTCTACACGCCGATCGGCGACATGTGCGACGGGAACGACGAGCTCTTCCTGCCGCTCGCCGAGCGGGACGTCGTCCTCGACAAGCTCCTCGCGCTAAAGGCGATCTACGGAGACTTCTTCGTCCTGCCCGAGCGCGCCTTCCGGATGATGAAGTCGGACGTCTGCCGGCAGGTGACGGACAACTGCCTCTTCTCCAGGAAGGCCTTCGCCTTCGCCCCCGACGGCGTGCAGAAGGAGAAGTGCATGATGGGGCCGAAGGCGGACTGCGACCGGTGCGGCTGCGTCGTGCCGTTCTACCTGGCGTCGCTGACCGACCGGAGCCGCATCCTGGGGGACCTCAAGGACGAGCTGGCCCACGCCGCGCGGCGGGTCGCCAGGGGGCTGTTCACCGCGGTCCCGGGGTGAGGGTCCGTGAGCCAGCCGGGGGCAGAACGGTGAGGACCTCTCGCGTCAGACGCTGACCGGGCTGACGCCGTGGTAGAGGTCAGACCTTTCTCGAGGCGAGGTACCGCTCGTCGAGCTCCGCGGCGGTGATCAGCCCCTCGCTCGTGCCCCGAAGGGTGCACGTGTGGCGGGCCGCGAGCTGACCCCGCCAGACCGACTCCTCGAGCGGGCGGCCCTCCAGGACGTAGCTCGTCAGGAAGCCGACCGCGAGCCCGTCTCCGGCTCCGTTGGTGTCGAGAACGGGCCGGTCGTCGGGTACGGGCGGGAAGCGCCGGACCTGTCCCGCGACTCCCAGGGCACATCCTCGTGCACCCATTCCGATCACCACGATCAGGCCTGGCCGCCGCGTCCAGAGCTCACCGGCCAGCCGTTCCGGCTCGTGATTGGCCGCCGAGCAGAAGACGATGTCGGCGGCCTCCACGAAGTCACGCCGGTAGGGGTCCGCCGGGTCGACGACGTCCTGAAGGTCGCACGCCACCGTGAGGCCCAGCTCGCGGGCGATCGGCAACACGTGCCGCGCCCAGTTCGGGAGGTTGACGTGGGCCAGGCGCGCGCCACCCATCACGGACCGGCAGAGCGCCAGGTCGGTAGCGAGCCCCATGTGGCCCTTGCCGTCGTAGAAGTTCTTCCGGCGCCCGTCGCGATACATGAAGTTGACGCTGCGGGCGGTCCCCTGCGGGTCGATGAGGAGCGCGCGGGTGTCGATCCCGTCGCGGGCGAGCGTGGCGCGGACGAGGCCGCCGTCGTGGTCCGCGCCGACGTGCCCGATGAAGGCGACCCGCCGTCCGAGGCGGGCGTAGCCGCGGCTCGCGTAGCCACCGGCCTGTCCCACCGTGTCGAGGTTCTCGGTGAAGTTCGCCTCGACGCTCCAGTCGATCTCGTCGCCGTAGGGGTAGACGCACGTGTCGACGCCGACGTTACCGACGACGACGACCTCCGCAGGGGGCGGAATTCTGCTCACCCTCGCCTCTCAGCTCAGTGCAGCGTGCGCTTCAGGCGGGACGTGTCGTAGCCCTGTGTCTTCAGCCGCGCGAGGATGCCCTCGTACGTCGCTTCGGGCATCGTCGGGGTCCTGCTCAGGATCCACAGGTAGTCCCGGCCCGGGTGGCCGACGACGGCGTAGTCGTAGTCGGCGCCGAGGTCGACGATCCAGTAGTCGCCCCAGAACGGGCGGAAGAAGCTCACCTCGAGCTTCGCGTTCGTGGCACCGTCCACCACGCGGGCGCGACCGAGCGCCGACTTCTCCGGTCCGTCGAGCGCGTCCTTGCGGCAGCGGTTCAGGACGTCGATGTCGCCGTCGGCCCGGATCGTGTAGGTCGCCGTCGTGGCGACGCAGCCCTTCTGGAAGCTCTGCGGGAAGCTGGCGATCTCGTACCAGGTCCCGACGTATCGCGCGAGGTCGACGTGGACGACCGTCTCGAGGGGCGGCAACCGGAGGCGTTTCGTCGTGCTCGCCGAGCACCCGGCGAGAGCGGCCAGCGTCGCGAGGATCGCCAAGGGTTTCATCGTCATTTCCTCACACGCAAATATACGCGCCGGGCCTTGCGTGCCGGGGATGCGTGAAGGAGAGTGAGACATGCCCGAGCAGCAGACCATCCTTCTCGTCGGTGGCACCGGGCGCACGGGTCGGCGCGTGCTACAGCAGCTCCTCGGCCGCGGCATGCGCGTTCGCGCCGTCGTGAGATCGAGCAGCAGGCTCCCTCCCGACGTCGCGGGGCACCCTGGTCTGACGGTCATCGAGGCCAGCCTGCAGTCGCTCTCCGACGACGAGTTGCGCCGCCACCTCGTCGGCTGCGACGCGGTCGTCTCCTGTCTCGGTCACGTGCTCAGCCTCAGGGGCGTCTTCGGGCCGCCGCGCGATCTCGTGACGCGGGCGACGACGCACCTCTGCCGAGGGATCGAAGCGCTCGGACCCGCGGCGCCGGTGAAGCTCGTCCTCATGAGCAGCGTCTCCGTCCATCGCCCACGGGGCCTCGACACGCGCCGGGGCTCTTTCGAGAGGGCGTTTCTCCGGGGGCTCTGCGGCGTCCTTCCTCCGGCCCGCGACAACCAGCAGGCCGCAGACTTCCTGCTCGAGAAGATCGGGCCGGACAACGCGTTCGTTCAGTGGGCGGTGGTCCGGCCGGACGCGCTCCTCGATGGCGAGGTCTCGGAGTACGCGGTGCACGAGGGCCTCGTGAACAGCCTCTTCGCGCCGGGCAGCACGAGGATGGCCAACGTCGCGCACTTCATGTGCGAGCTGGTGACGAACCCGGAGACGTGGGCCGCCTGGAGGTCCAGGCTGCCCGTGATCGTCGACGCCGCCGCGCCGGGCGCTGCCACGCCCTGACCGGCCTGACGTTCAGAGCGTGCGCGCGCCGTGGAAGGGCTGGCGGCCCGTCAGCTGCGGGAGGGAACGCCCTTCTGGGCCTTCGCGGCCTCGAGGGCCTCGAGATTGGCCTTCCACTTCGCGGCCTGGGCGCCGTGGCCGCGGCCCGGCTCGGCCTTGTCCCACGATCCGTAGAAAGTGACGAGAGCCTCGACGCACTTCTCGTGCCGGGCGGCGACGCCGGGCGCGGCCGCGAACACGCGTTCCGCCTCGAGGAGCTCCGGCTCGGCCTGGCGGAAGCGCCCGAGGCGGGCAAGGCTGCTGCCCAGCCCCTGCCGGGCCTTGGCGGCCGGCCAGAAGTTCTTGCCTTTCGTCCGCTCGTACATCTCGGCGGCTTCGCGGAGGCACGGCTCGGCCTCGGCGGCGTCGCCGCGCTCGAGGAGCAGGCCGCCCAGGTTCAGGAGGTCGGTCGCGGTGCTCGTGTGGCCGCCGGGGTAGAGGCGCCTTCGCATCGCCAACGACTCGCGGAACAGCGGCTCGGGCGCCACCAGGTCGCCGCGCTCCTGGATGAGGAGCGCGAGGTTGTTGAGCCCGGTCGCCACGTACGGGTGGTCGCCCGGGAAGAGCCGCCGCCGCATCTCGAGCGTCTCGCGCGCCAGCGGCTCGGCTCCCGCGAGGTCGCCGCGGTTCTTGAGGATGACGGACAGGTTGTTGAGGGCGCCCGCCAGCCGCGGGTGGTCGCCCGGGTAGAGGCGCCGGCTCATCGCGAGCACCTCGCGGAAGAGCTTCTCGGCCCCTTCCAGGTCGCCGGTGCCCCTGTTGCCACCGATCATCAGATTCGCCAGGTTGTTGAGGCTCTCGGCGACGTCCTGGTGGTCGCCGGGGTAGATGCGCCTGCGCATCTCCAGGGCCTGGCGGGCGAGCGGCTCGGCCGCCGAGGCGTCGCCCTTGTCGTCGAGCAGCTGCGCCAGGTTGTTGAGGTCGGTCGCGACCCGCGGGTCGTCTCCCGGGAAGAGCCGCCGGTCCATCGCCAGCGCCTCGCGGTAGAGCGGCTCGGCTTTCTCCAGCTCGTCCTGGTCGTTGAGCAGCTGCCCCAGGTTGCCGAGCGCTTCGGCGGTCTCCTCGTGATCGCCGTCGTGCAGCGATCGCGCCAGCGGCACGGCCGGCGCGAGCATCTTCGACGCCTCGTCGTAGAGGGCCAGCTCGCGGAAGACGGTGCCGATCGTCGCCCTGAGGCGCAGCTCGGCCTCCGGGGATCGCGCGAGGTCTCCCTTCTCGATCCGGGCCGCAGCGGAGGACATCATCTCCTGGAGCATCGTCGTGTCGCGCCCCCTGGCGACTCCCGGCTCGACGCCCTCGAGCATGTCCGCCATGAACTCGGCGATCCGTTCGGCCTTTTCGAGCTGCGCCCGCGCCACCCTCGCCTGCCAGGAGATCCCTGCGACGGCCACGAGCAGCGCGGCGACCACGAGGCTGGCCGCCGCCACCGGGACGCGGTGGCGCACGACGAACTTCCGGAACCGGTACGACGCGCTCGGCGGCGCCGCGGTCACGGGCTCTCCGGCGAGGTAGCGACGGACGTCCATCGCGAGGCCGCTGGCCGTCTCGTAGCGCCGCTGCCGCTCCTTCTCGAGCGCCTTCATCACGATCCAGTCGAGCTCGCCGCGGAGCATCGAGCTCAGCTTCCGCGGTTCGGTGCGGCGCCGTGCGGCAACGGTGACGAGCGTCGCGGCGGACTGGCTCAGGCGGCTGCTGGGGCTCGGCGGGTCGTCCTCGCGGATGATGCGGGCGATCTCCGCGAACGCGGCGGATCGCAAGCGGCGGGAATCGAAAGGCGTGCTGCCGGTCAGGAGCTCGTAGAGCAGCACTCCCAGCGCGTACACGTCCGTCCGGGTGTCGATGTCCATCGACCCCTCGGCCTGCTCGGGGCTCATGTACTCCGGTGTCCCGATGAGCTGCCGGTGCCCGGTGAACAGCGTCCTCTCGGTCAGGTTGCCCTCGGTGGCCTTGGCGATCCCGAAGTCGATCACCTTGGCCCGGGCCTGGCCGTCGACGACGGAGACGAGGACGTTCGACGGCTTGAGGTCGCGGTGGATGATTCCCTTCGTGTGGGCGTGCTGCACGGCGGAGCAGATCTGCACGAAGAGCTCCAGGCGCGCGGGGATCGAGAGCTTGTGCCGGTCGCAGTGGTCGGTCACCGGCTCGCCGTCCACCAGCTCCATCACGAAGTACGGCTGACCGGTTTCCGTCTCGCCCGCGTCCAGCACCTTGGCGATGCCGGGGTGGTCCATCATCGCCAGGGCCTGCCGTTCCTGCTCGAAGCGGGCGATGACCTGGCGCGTGTCCATCCCCTTCTTGATGACCTTCACCGCCACCCGTCGCTTCACCGGCTCGGTCTGTTCCGCCATGAACACCGAGCCGAATCCGCCCTCCCCGATGAGCTGCAGCAGCTTGTAGGGCCCGATCTGACGGCCCGTTCCTTCGGGAAGCAGGGTGTCGATCGTGGCGGCGGCCGAGAGAGGGACCGCCGGGTCGCTGGTGGTCGTCGCGGCGCCTGCGTCGGTGCTGCCGTGCGCTCGAGGTGCTTCCTCTCCGGCGGGATCGACCGCGTGCGGCAGGTCTTCGTCCTTGCTCATCACCATTTGCTCCTGCGGGGGGTCCGTCGGGGTGTCACACGACCACGGTGATCGGGGGCCGGCCCGTGCTCTTGCTCGAGCAGTCGAGGAATCGCTGGCCGTCGTCGGCGAGGGAGTGCGCGGATTCTACGGATGGTCCTGCCCGGAATCACAATTCCCCTGCGCTCGTCAGAGGAGGGGGCGACGCCGCCGGAGCCTTCCAGCCGCTGGCGTTCGCGGAGGCAGACGACGAGGGCCTCAGCTGCCGAGTGCTGGAGCCTGGGGAGAGCTCCCGGCGAGTCTCGAGCGCAGGTAGACATCGAGAGCCCACAGGGCGCAGGCGGCCACGACGGGCCCGATGAACAGGCCGGCGAAGCCGAAGACCTCGAGCCCGCCAAAGACCGCGAGCAACGCGATCAGCGGGTGCATGTCGTCCTGCGAGCCCTGGACCCACGGCCGAACGATGTTGTCGGAGAGGCCGATGAGGACGCCGGCCGCGCCCATCACGATGCCGCTCACCGGGTGACCGGTGGCGAACAGGTAGATCGTGGCGCCTGCCGTCACCGGCGCGGTCCCGAACACCGGGATGAAGGAAAGCACGAAGGCGAACGTGCCCCAGACGAAGGGGCCGGGCACGCCGAGAATGAACAGCATCAGGATGCACAAGGCCGACTGGACGGCTCCCGTCGCGGCTGAGCCGAGGATGGCGCCCTTGACCGTGGCGTGCACCGACGAGAACAGAGCGTCGACGTCCGGGGCCGAAAACGGAAGCAGGGCCGCCAGGCGCCGGGCCACGGCCTCGCCGTCGCGCAACGAGAAGTAGAGACCGATCACGAAGAGAAACGAGGCCAGCACCAGCTGCGGCGTGCCGGAGGCAAGCCCGCCCAGGATCTCGGCCAGCCTCTTGCCTCCCTCCTGGGCGCTCGTGACGAGAGTCTCCTTGAGCTTTTCGGGCGAAGTCTCGAGGCCCACGGACTCGAGGAGTCCGCCCAGGCGCACGAGCTGCCGGACCACCCAGTCACTGATGTCCAGAATCTTCTGGTCGAAGTCAGTCGAGAAGAAGGTTCGCACGGAGCGAAGGGCCATGAACACGACGAAGGAGAGAGGAAGGAACACGACGAGGATGGAGCCCGCCGTCACGAGCCCCGGAGCGAGGGCTGCGCGCTTACCCAGCCGCTTCTGGACCCGAGTGAACAGTGGGTACAGCAGGATGGCAAACAAGGTCGAGACGAGCGCCGGCAGCGCCACGCCGCGGACCATCCAGAAGAAGAGGAGCAACGCGCTGGCGATGACGAGGCAGGCCAGGCGACGTATCGGAGGCGGAATGGGGCTCATGGCATGCCGCCGGAGGAATCGTTCTTGTCCTCTCCTCCGAGCTTTACTCGCTGGGCATGGGCAGGTCTTTCATCCAGAGCTGCGAGCACCTGATCCGAATTCATCGACTGCTGCAACACCGCTGCCTCGGGATCGTGCCGGTTGACGACGTTCGGCAGGTCGCGCCTCAGCTCTTCCATCAGGTCGATGAGCTTGGCGGTCTTCTGCTCGGTCATCAGTGTGACTTTCAGGTCCAGGTGAGCCCGCTGTTCGGCCAGCTTGGCGAGCCGGCTCTGCCTGGAGAGAACCACCATGGCGCTCATCAACGCGCCGAGCCCGATGATGCCCTGCAGCCAGAAGAAGGGCGGCGCGTCGAATGCGGCAATGCCGACCCCGCTGAAGGCGGAATTGGCGAGAATCCAGATCGCGACGAAAGCGAGAATGAAGCCGAGGAAGGCCGGCTGCCCGATGAGGAGACTGATCCGTTCGAGGAGCCGTTGAGACCTGGTGACCCGCTGCTCCTCACGCGCGTAGAAGTCCAGAACGGCCTCGACGTTCTGGCTGGTCTGGTGGTGTTCGGGCCGGGCGGGGGTGATCCCGGGATCTGGCGCCGGTGAAGAGGTTTCGCTGGCTTGCATCGGATGCTATCGACCCTTCGATCGCAACGACGTCTTGCGAGATGCGAGCCAGGCCCGAGATCGGCGCACCAGAGTCGGGCCGACGGAAGGCCGTGCGCCTGCGCGCTCGCGGGAGAGAACTGGAGCTCGGGAGAGCGTCTCGCCGTTCGGCGGCAGGGCGGTCGGGTCGGCCGATCTGAAAACTCTGCATCTGAGCCTGAAGAGTTTTCAACACGACCTTGTCTGCCGATCAGGGCTCCTGCTCCAGAAACCGTTCCCAGTTGAGGATCAGCGTGTAGGGCGTGGGTCGTGCGTTCGGCACCGGCAGCACGAAGAGAAGGCGCTCCCCGTCCGGCGTGACGTCGAAGGTGTTGCCGTTGATGCTCAGCGTGGGGACCGGGAAGAGCCGCTCGGGCACACCGAAGCGAGGTGCCCTTCCCGAGAGGTCCACGGGGAGAGCGGTCGCGTGGGCCGTGTCGAAGGCGAGGTAGACGATCTCTCGCCCTCTTCGTGTCCAGCGGCTGTAGACGGCTGAATCCTCGGCGAGCTGCCACCGGCCGCCGGTGTCCGGGAAGCGGGCCAGGGCGGAGCGCGAGCCTTTGCCCTCGTTGGCGTCGAAGACCACCCATTGGCCGTCCGGCGAGAACTGCCCGAGGTCGCCGTTGCCGCGCGAGTCTGTGAAGCGCTCGGGTGTGCCCTCGCCGGACGCCGGCAGGGTCCAGAGTCCCGTGGCCAGCGCTCCCCCCGGCAACGAGCTGAAGAGAACCCGGCTCCCGTCCGGAGACCAGTCCAGCGGAAAGAGGACCTCGCCGCGGGTCTCCGGGCGGAAGCGCCGCTCGGCCGTCGAGCCGTCGGCCGGCTTGACCCAGAGGCCGATCCCCTGGTCGCTGACGCGAGCGAAGAGCACCTGGGTGCCGTCGGCGGACCAGATCGCGCAGTAGTCGTCGGCCTCGCCGAAGGTCAGGCGGGTCGAGGTCCGGCGCGCCAGGTCGAAGACTTCGAGGTGGCAGCGCGAGGTCGCCGGGTCGAACATCGAGACCAGCACCTGGGTGGCGTCCGGAGAGAGCTCGACGCCGTCGTGGACCGCGGCGTTGCCGAGCCGCTCCCCACGGCGTCCGGCCCGGTCCAGCCAGACCAGCTCGTTGGCGTCCTGGCCGGCACCGTGCTGGAGGGCGAGGACCCCCGCGGTGGCCGAGAAGACGCCGAGGCTGTACCGGCGGTCGAAGCGCACGTCGCGCACGAGGATCGACACCGGACCCGAGAGCGCCCTCCGGTCGGGGTCGAAGCGCTGGGCGCAGAGGTCGCCATTGCGTACGAAGAGCAGACGGCCCGAGGCGTAGGTCGCATTCGTCGCCAGCGGGAGGAGCCGGACCCGCTTCCCGGGGTCGTCGAGCGAGCCGACGAAGACTCCGTCCGATGCGCGCATCCAGGCGGAATAGCCGCGGGCTTCGAAAAGGAAGTGCCGGCCGTCGGGCAGGAACGAAGGGAATCGGTGGGTCCCTTCGGATCGTTCGCCGTCGAGGACCGCACCTTCACGGGCCTGACTTCGTGATCATCACGTCCCCGGCTTCACGTCGCGTGACGACCCCGGCCCGTGGGCGTGGCGGTGAGGCCGCGGCGATCTCTCGAGGGCGAAGCGCAACGCCCCTGATCTCCAGCTTTGGCCCCGTCACTCCGTCGCGCGGCCCCCTCGACGAGCTCCATGGCGACCAGGGCTCAGCGCCGGGCCTCGCCGATGTCGCGGACCGTGACGATGTGGGGTTGTTCAGGCCGAGGCCGCCCGCCCCTGCAGGAGCGGTCGCGTGCGCTCGGCGTCCACGGCCCCGGCGCAGCAGCTGACGCCACCGCCGCCCGAGACGCGCGCGGGCGCTGTAGACGATTTCCATACCAGCCCCCGCCGTGCGGGCGGTGATCCGTGGGTCCGAGCGGGCCTGATCAGGGTCCTGCTCCAGAAACCGTTCCCAGTTGAGGATCAGCGTGTAGGGCGTGGGTCGTGCGTTCGGCACCGGCAGCACGAAGAGAAGGCGCTCCCCGTCCGGCGTGACGTCGAAGGTGTTGCCGTTGATGCTCAGCGTGGGGACCGGGAAGAGCCGCTCGGGCACACCGAAGCGAGGTGCCCTTCCCGAGAGGTCCACGGGAGAGCGGTCGCGCGGGCCGTGTCGAAGGGAGGTAGACGATCTCTCCCCTCTGTGTCCAGCGGCTGTAGACGGCTGAATCCTCGGCGAGCTGCCACCGGCCGCCGGTGTCCGGGAAGCGGGCCAGGGCGGAGCGCGAGCCTTTGCCCCGTTGGCGTCGAAGACCACCCATTGGCCGTCCGCGAGAACTGCCTGAGGTCGCCGTGCCGCGCGAGTCTGAGCGCCTGGGTGCCTCGCCGGACGCCGGCAGGGTCCAGAGTCCCGTGGCCAGCGCTCCCCGGCAACGAGCTGAAGAGAACCCGGCTCCCGTCCGGAGACCAGTCCAGCGGAAAGAGGACCTCGCCGCGGGTCTCCGGGCGGAAGCGCCGCTCGGCCGTCGAGCCGTCGGCCG
The DNA here is from genome assembly GCA_016719485.1 of Holophagales bacterium. Classification (NCBI taxonomy): domain Bacteria; kingdom Pseudomonadati; phylum Acidobacteriota; class Holophagae; order Holophagales; species Holophagales bacterium. The sequence continues at coordinate 148,144 of JADJZB010000031.1, read as the reverse complement.
GCTTGACCCAGAGGCCGATCCTGGCGCTGACGCGAGCGAAGAGCACCCGGGTGCCGTCGGCGGACCAGATCGCGCAGTAGTCGTCGGCCTCGCCGAAGGTCAGGCGGGTCGAGGTCCGGCGCGCCAGGTCGAAGACTTCGAGGTGGGCGCGCGAGGTCGCCGGGTCGAACATCGAGACCAGCACCTGGGTGGCGTCCGGAGAGAGCTCGACGCCGTCGTGGACCGCGGCGTTGCCGAGCCGCTCCCCACGGCGTCCGGCCCGGTCCAGCCAGACCAGCTCGTTGGCGTCCTGGCCGGCACCGTGCTGGAGGGCGAGACCCCCGCGGCTGAGAAGACGCCGAGGCTGTACTGGCGGTCGAAGCACGTCGCGACGAGGATCGACACCGACCGAGCGCCTCGGTCGGGGTCGAAGCGCTGGGCGCAGAGGTCGCCATTGCGCACGAAGAGCAGCCGGCCCTGGGTGCAGGTCGCATTGGTCGCCAGCGGGAGGAGCCGGACCCGCTTTCCGGGTCGTCGAGCGAGCCGACGAAGACTCCGTCCGATGCGCGCATCCAGGCGGAATAGCCGCGGGCTTCGAAAAGGAAGTGCCGGCCGTCGGGCAGGAACGAAGGGAATCGGTGGGTCCCTTCGGATCGTTCGCCGTCGAGGACCGAGGCGGGTGCCGAAGGGCCGCCCCGGGCGGAGACCTGCAGCAGCGGGGTGTCGTACGACGGCGCGTAGACGATGGTCCCGGTCGCGCCCCAGCTGCCGCCGCGCGCATCGTTCGCCGGCGCCAGTGCCAGCGGAGCTCCCTCCGCCGAGTCGACGCGCAGCAGCTGCTCGGTGTTGAAGAACGCGAGAGAGCGGCTGTCCGGCGACCAGAACGGATACCGTGCTCCCTCCGAAGACGGGATCTCGCGGGCCTTCCCCGCCGCCAGCGACTGGACGTAGAGCCGCGTCACGCCCGCGCCGTCGCGCGCCGTGAACGCCAGCTGCGTGCCGTCCGGAGAAACCGCGACGGGGCCTGCGGCGTCGCCCACCGGCACGAGCTCGGTCCCTTCGGGCGCGGGGATCGCGGCGCGGACGAGGGGGGCCGGCCTCGGCGCGGGACGAGCGAACCACCCGGCGGCCAGGCCCATCGCGAGGGCCACGGTCGCAACGAGGGGCAGACGCCACGATCCACGACGTGGGACGACCTGCGGGCTGGATTGTTCGAGGCCCGATTCGCCGACCCGGTTCGACGCCTCCAGGAGCTCGATCCGCGCATCCGCGATGTCGTGGAGGCGGTCCTTGGGGTTGCGTTCGAGGCAGCGGCGCAGGAGCCGGCGGACCGAGGCGGGGGTGCCGGCGGGCAGCTTCGCGAGGTCGATCTCGTTCTTGAGCACGCCCGCGAGCGTGTCGGTCACGGTGTCGGCGGCGAAGAGCCGCCTGCCGGAGAGCATTTCGTGGAACACGACGCCGAACGACCAGATGTCGGCCCGCTTGTCGACGGCCTGGCCCCTGGCCTGCTCGGGCGACATGTAGGCCGCGGTGCCGAGAATGACGCCGAGCTGTGTCCCCTGCGCGGCCGTCATCGTCGGAGAGTTCATGAGGGTGGGGGAGCGCGCGAGATCGGCCGCGGACGTGCTGCCCGCGGGCGGGTCCATCGCCTTCGCGAGGCCGAAGTCGAGGACCTTGACCCTTCCGTCCGGCGTGAGCTTGACGTTGGCGGGCTTGAGGTCGCGGTGGACGATTCCCTTCTCGTGCGCGGCTTCGAGGGCCTCGGCGATCTGGCGGGCGACGGCGAGGGCTTCCTCGAGAGGGAGGGGCCCCCGCTCGAGTCGCGCGGCGAGGTCCTCGCCCTCGACGAGCTCCATGACGAGGGCGCGGACGCCGCCCGACTCCTCGAGGCCGTAGATCGATGCGATGCTCGGGTGCTGGAGCTGGGCCAGGACCTGCGCCTCGCGCTCGAAGCGCGCGAGGCGGTCGGCGTCGGCGGCGAACGCTTCGGGCAGGACCTTGATCGCGACCTCGCGCTTCAGCTTCGAGTCCGTCGCCCGGTAGACGACTCCCATCCCGCCCTCGCCGAGCGGGGCGGTGATCTCGTAGGGTCCGAGCCGGGATCCGGGGAGGAGCGTCATCGATCGCGGCGGATTCTACGGACGGTCCTCCCCGGAATCACAATTGCCGTGCGATCGCTTCCGTTTCCCGGCCGCCGAGGTGCGGACGATGGGCGGGCGCGGATGGATCAGGGAAAGCCGTAGAGGCGCCGGGCGTTGCCCTGGAGGACGTTCCGTCCGACGTCGAGGGCGCGGCTCTCGTCCCAGACGCCGTCCTCCACGAGCCCCGCCAGCGCCTCTGCGAGGCATTCCCGCAGGTGCCGGCTGAGCGCGATATGCATGACCTCGGCCCCGGCGGGAACGAGGGGGCCCCCCGGAGAATCCGTGGAGAAGAGGGTCCTTTCGGGAGAGAAGAGCAGGTAGATCCGGAGGGCTCGAACCAGCTCGGTCCGGGCGTAGAGGAAGGGCATGGCGGACAGGTCGATCCAGACGTGACTCTTGTTCGAGGACAGGTAGGCGGCGGCCTCGTGCTGCGGAGCACCCCCGTGGATCAGGACGAAGTGCGTGCCGAAATAGCGCGGATCGCACAGCACGGATTCGAGGTTGCGCACATCCGCGTCCTGAAGGCGGAGGAAGGGGCCGCCGCCGTGGCTGGTGTGGATGTGGACCGGTAGTCCCTTCTTCCCGCAGGCCAGAAAGATGTGGCGGGCCAGGTGGTCCTGGAGGGCCAGGTAGTCCGACCGGCCGAGAGCCGTTTGCCGCCCCTTCGCGTAGAGGGCCGCGGCCCGGGCCCGCGGGACGTCAGCGAAGACCAGGGTCCGCTGGTAGGCGTCGTAGAGCTTCACCGCGACTGCGCCCTGGGTTTTCCAGCGGTCGAGCTGCGCGTCGACGAAGGCGAGGTAGGCGTCGAGCGTCGCGGGCTCCCGGGAAAGTCCGGCCTGCCGCAGGAGCTTCGTCAGCGCGTCCCGGGACCGGCCGAGGTCCGCACGCGTCATCGGGTCGCGGGAGGCCAGGGACTCGGCGGGAAGCGGCAGGAGAAGAGTGGTTGCGAAGGGGACCCAGCGCAGGGTCGTGCCGTTGGTTCCCTCGGGCCATTCCTGGTTCACCAGCGCCACGGCGGTGCGGGTGAGCGCGAGGTGGTCCTTCCAGTAGGCGGCCTCTCCACCCAGGCGCTCCATCAGGACCTTCCTGGCCGCCAGCGCTTCCGTGTCCATGTCCACCCCGCGGGAGGCGGCCCAGGTGACGCCGAAGCGCTCCTTCAGTACGGACACGAAGATCGGGTTCGAGCTTCGCAGCAAGACCGGAGCGGTGGCCTGGAGCTCGGGCCGGAAGGGAGAAGGCTCGAGGAGATGGGTGTGGTTGTCGATGGCCGGGACGGCGTCGAGCGCGGCCGCGATGCGCTGGACGAGAGGGCGGGGCGCGGGCGTCTGAGCGGCCAGCCCGAAGGTCGTCGCAACGAGAGCGAGCGGCAAGATGGACCGGACTCTCACGGTTCCTCCGATGTCGTCGATGACTGCTGCCAGCAGCGTTTCACGCCTCCGTAGGCCATGACAACGAGTTTGCGCTCCCGGGCACCTGCCGCGTTAACGCGAGGGGCCTCCCGCTGAATCGGGCACGGATCCCGGCCGCGCTGCAATCTGACATCTGGTCTCAGATCCGGCTATGCTCCTGTTGCGAGCCGTGCGCGACACGAGGCGACTCGCTGGGAGGACGTCATGGCGGGAACGGCGACGATTCAGGCGGCCCCGGGCGGAATGTCCGACATCGTCCGGCGCTCGGGCCTGTCGACCCTGGGCTCCGTCGGGGGACTGACGCAGATCAAGAGCGCCGCGGCGTTCGCCGCGCCGGCGTTCAAGACTCGAAATGTCGCTGAGCGGAAGGGACCGGTGGTGGAGCACTTCGCCGAGGTCGAGAGAACGGCCGCACGGGATGCCGCGCACGATTGCTTCTACCCCGGGGCCGGCGATCACCTCAGGCCCGGCATGACGCAGCAGATCGGTGGCCGGACCGTCACGCACTACTGGCGCGTCAGCCCGCAGATGTCCGCCCTCGTTCGCCAGGGCGAGGAGGAGCACCTCGCGGATGCGGCCCGCGCCTTCGCCCTCACCTACCAGCTCGTCGCGGACGCGATCAACGCTCTCGTGGGGCGGCGGTTCGGGCCGGCGAGCACGCCGGCCGCGGCTCAAGCCATCGCCGAAGCCGAGCTGGCCCGGCGGGTTCCTGCGGCTCTCGGCGTCGATCCGGCCCGCTGGGCGAGCGTGCTGGACCGGCTACTCCTCCAGACGAAGTCGCGTGACAAGCAGGGCTGGCACGGCGTGGCGACTGGCCCGGAGGTCACGGAGGGGACGAAGATCGTCCATCCGCTGATGACCCTCCCTGGAACCCGGATCGGGACGGTCCCGTCGAGCCAGGTCGTGAATTACTGAGTAACGGCGAGGCCGTCCATCGGTTCCGGGGCACGTCCGCTCATCGGCGATCCCTCCGCGCCGGCCAGTTCACAATCAGCCTCAGCTCGTTCTTCGCCCCGAGAACGCCGGACGGGACGACCGCAAAGAGCCGGCCGTCGGGCGACATGCCCCAGTCCCGGTAGTCGCGGGTCGGCGGCGTCGACCGGAAGAGCTCGGTCGCGGCGCCGGCACGAAAGGTATCGCCCTCCGGGTTGACCGCAGCGGCGAGGAACCGGCCGTCGAGCGCGGCATAGACGATCTCCCGCCCGTCCCCGCGCCATTCCGGGTAGCGTCCCCCGTCGGTCGAGACGGGCCAGGAGCGGCCCGGCCCGGGGAAGGGCGTGACGTAGACCTCCGGCCGGCCGGTCTCGTCGGAATCGAACGCGAGCCACCGGCCGTCCGGGGAGAGGACGCCGTGCGCGTCGTTGAACGCGCCCTCGCGGAGCAGCCTCACCTGCCGCGACTCGAGGTCGAGGGCGAGGATGGACGTCCGTTCGTCCACTTCGGAGTCGAAGATGAGGACCCTGCCGTCGCGCGAGATGCTCGTCGGTTTCTGAAGCCCGGGCATCGCGTGGACGAGCTCCGCCTTCCCGGCTCCGTCGACGGTCTTGCCGTAGATGTCGGGAGGACCGTTCGCGTTCGAGCCGTAGAAGAGCGTCTTCCCGTCGGGCGACCAGGTTCCCTCGACGTCCTCGGTCGGCTCCAGAGTGAACCGGAGCGCGGCGGCGCCCTTCGTGTCGAGGAGCCAGAGGTCGATGTTCCCAACGCCCGCGCCCGGCGTCCCCGAGGTCGCGATCCAGCGGCCGTCGGGGGAGAACGTCGGCGCGCGGTAGTTCCCCGGTTCGCCGAGGGAGCGCAGGGGCATGCCCTTGCGGTCGCGAATCTCGACCGGCACGGGCGACTGCGGCTCGCCCGAGTGGAAGACGAGGCGCCCCGTCGCCGAAGCGGAAAAGGCGGAGAAGGAGGCGCCCGCGAGCACGAGGACCTCGTCGGCGACGGGGCGCGCCAGACCGGTGAGCTCTCCCTTTCCGGGGTCGAAGGCCTGCGCCATGAGCACCGATTCGCGCGCGAAGAGAAGGTGACCGGACGCGTACTCGGCCTGGGTCTCCGACCTCATGACGAGCCGCGGCGGCGCGCCGTCGACCGATCCGAGGAGGACCTCGCTCTCACCGTTTCTTGGAGAACGCGCGAGGTAGAGAAAGTGGCGCCCGTCCGGCAGGAAGCGGGGATGCCGGTGGGAGTTGTGACGCTCTCCGAGGCGCGTGAGGGGCGCTGGCTCTCCCCCCGAAGCGGAGACGCTCCAGAGCGTCGAGCCCGAGGATGGAGCCAGGACGATGACGTCGTCGTTCCCCCAGCTCCCGCCCTTGCCGTTGAGGGCACGGCAGATCGTCAGCGCGGATCCTCCCTCGACCGGCACCTTCTTGAGCTTCCCGTCGACGCGCGAGAAGAAGGCGACCCAGCGCCCGTCCGGCGACCAGAACGGGAACTGCGCCCCTTCCGATCCGGAGAACTCGGTGACCCGGCCGTCCGCGATCGTCCGGACGTAGAGCAGCGTGGCCGCGTCGCGGGCCTGGGCGGCGAAAGCGATACGCGAGCCGTCAGGCGAAAGCGCGACGGGGCCGGGACCGCGGACCCTCAGGTCGAAGGCGGTGCCCGGCGGAGGAAGGAGCTCGGCGGCGACGACGTCCGCGGCGGGACGAGGGCGAACGGAGATCAGGAGCGCTGCCGCGAGGGCCGCGGCGACCGCCCAGGGAAGCGCCACCTGCAGGTGGCGGCGCGGACGAGGAGGCGTCGCGACGGCGAGCTCGTCGCGGAGCGGGGCTTCCCGAAGGAGGTGCCCAGCCTCGCCGATCCAGGAGAGGCGTTCCCGCGGGTCGCGCGTGAGGCAGCGGCGGAGGAGTTTCGCGACGGCAGGAGGCGTCGACGGCGGGAGGAGACCGAAGTCGACCTCGCGCGTCAGGACGGCCGCGAGGACGTCGCTGACCGTCTCGCCGTCGAAGAGACGCCTTCCGGTCAGCATCTCGAAGAGGACGACGCCGAAGGCCCAGATGTCCGCCCGGCGGTCGACCGGCCTGCCGCGCGCCTGCTCGGGCGCCATGTAGGCCGCCGTGCCGAGGAGGATTCCCGCCTGCGTCGCGTGGGCCGTGAGGGTGGGGGAGTTCTGGACCTGGGCGGCCGAGGCGCCGACCGTGTCCATCGCGCGGGCCAGGCCGAAGTCGAGGACCTTGACCTTGCCCTCGGGCGTGAGCTTGACGTTGGCGGGCTTGAGGTCGCGGTGGACGATTCCCTTCTCGTGGGCGGCTTCGAGAGCCTCGGCGATCTGCCGGGCGACGGCGAGGGTCTCGTCGAGGGGCAAGGACCCTCGCTCGAGCCGCTCGGCGAGGTCTTCGCCCGGGGCGAGCTCCATGACGAGGGCGCGGACGCCGCTCAACTCCTCGAGGCCGTAGATCGATGCGATGTTGGGGTGCTGGAGCTGGGCCAGGACCTGCGCCTCGCGCTCGAAGCGTGCGAGGCGGTCCGCGTCCGCGGCGAACGCTTCGGGGAGGACCTTGATGGCCACCTCGCGCTTCAGCCTCGGGTCGGTGGCGCGGTAGACCTCGCCCATGCCCCCTTCGCCGAGCTTGCCGGTGATTTCGTACGTCCCCAGCCTCGTTCCGAATCCGGTCGCCATCTCAGCGCCCGCCCGTCGCCGGTGCCTCGCCGCTCGCGCCCGCGACCGGAGACCAACCCGTCACGATTGAGAGCGGCGCCTCGAAGCCCGAGACCTCCGGCACGATCGCGAGAAACCGTTGCCCGTCGGCCGTGACGTCGAAGCCGGTCCACCGCCGGGGCCCCTGCACGTCGAACAGGGTCGTGGGCTCTCCGATCTGAAGCGACGGAGCGGTCTTCACGGGGACGGCGACCATCTTCCGGTCGGCCGAGACGTAGAGGATCTCGCCGCTCGCGCGGGACCAGCGCATGAGCGAGGCGCCGTCGGAACTGACCCGGACTTTCCGTCCCGAGGGCGGGAACGCCGTCACGTAGACCTCGGGGCGCCCGGTCTCGTCCGAGACGAGCGCCACGAACCTGCCGTCGGGAGAGAAGCGGATCTCGGATTGCCGGAAGGTGGACGGCAGGAGGGCGCTCCGCCGGCCCGTTCCGTCGAGCGCGACCGTCCAGGCCTCGAACCTTCCGGAACGGGTCGGGGAGCGCTCGAGGAACGCGAGCGTGCGGCCGTCGGGGGAGACGGCCTGAGCCTGCTGGAAGCCGGATTGCGGGGTCACATCCTCGTCGCGGCCGGTCTCGAGGTCCCGCCGGACGAGCTGCGGACTGCGGCCCCGGTTCGCGGAGTAAAAGATGCCCTGGCCGTCCGGCGTCCAGGCGCCGGCGATCTCGGTTTCCGGAGCCGAAGTCACCCGCTCCTCGCCTCCGCGCGCGAGGTCGAGGATCCAGACGTCCCAGGTCCCGACCCCCGGCCGGGTCCGGTCGAACAGGAGGCGTCCGCCGTCGGGCGAGAGGACCATCCTCATGTTCCGGCCCGGTGAGACGACGGACGAGCCAGGTCGGCCCTGGCGGTCGAGCCAGACGAAGCGGTCGCTGCTCTCGCCGAAGTGGGTGGCGATCGTGCCGTCGCGGGAGGCGGAGAATCCGGCGGACCCCGTGGAGAGGAAGTAGTCGACGTTCGGCGCGACCGGGACGGGCTCGCCGGTCAGGCGTGCGGTGTCCGGGTCGAATCGCTGGGCGAGGAGAGTCCCTTCCCGCACGAAGAGAAGGAAGCCCGACTCGAGGAGCTGGGCGTCGGAGGCGATGGGGCCGATCTCCCTTGGAGGCCGGCCCGGATCGAACAGCATCAGGACCTTGGAGCCGTCGGGCCGATGTACCAGATAGGTGAACCGGACCCCGTCGGCAAGGAAGGACGGCCAGGCGAAGCTCGCCTCCTTCTTCGCCGGATCGGCACGCAGGATGGGCCTGGCGGATCCCCCGCCGGTCGAGGCCGCGTAGATCGTGTCCCCCTGAAGCGCCGAGAAGACGATCTGTCCGCCGGCGCCCCACGACCCGGCGTGGGTGGCGTCGCGCACGTCGCAGACCGGTACCGCCGCCTCGCCGCTCGCCGGGTCGAGGCGTTTCAGCTTGCCGCCCACGAAGAAGCCGAGGGAACGGCTGTCGGGCGACCAGAAGATCGAGTTGACGCCCTCGGTTCCGGCCAGAGGGCGGGGCTCGAGGGCCGCGAGCGGCCGCAGGAAGACCCGGGGGGAGCCGTCGGCGCCCGCGGCGATGAACGCGAGCGCCCGGCCGTCGGGAGAGAGAGCGAACGCACGCCCTTCGAAGCTCCCGGGAAAGATCGTGCCCGCCGGTGGCGGCACCGAGAAGCGGACGACCGTGTTGCCGCGCGGGACCGAGCGGCCACGGAGCCCGTGGACGCCCAGTGCGGTCGCGGCGAGAACGGCGAGAGCAGCGACGGCCCAGGGAAGGAAGCGGACCCGTCCGGGAGCCACGGTCGGGGGCGCGACGGCCGGGCCTTCCTGAATCGCCCCGAGCTGAAGGCCGACGTCGTGGGCCGACTGCCACCGGGCTTCCGGTTCCCGGGCGAGGCAGACGCGCACCAGGCGGTCGAGCGCCATCGGGCATCCCGGCGACAGGGAAGAGACCGCAGGAGGGTCGGTCGAGAGGATCGCCGCGATCACGGTGGCCTTCGTCGTTCCCGGAAAGGCCCTTCGCCCCGTGGCCATCTCGTAGAGGACGCAGCCGAGCGCGAAAAGGTCGACCCGGGCGTCGACGGGGCGGCCCTCGAGCTGCTCGGGGGCCATGTAGCTGATCGTCCCGAGGATCGCACCGGCCTCGGTCAGGGGTTCTTCCGCCTGCCGCGTCTCGACCAGGGAGGAGGCCGGGGCCTCGAGCCTCTCCCTCAGCTTCGCGAGGCCGAAGTCGAGGAGCTTGGCGCCGGACTTCGTCAGCATGACGTTGGCCGGCTTCAGGTCGCGGTGGACCATTCCGGCCCCGTGCGCCGCGTCCAGCGCCACGCAGATCTCCTGCCCGACGCGGAGGACCTGGTCGAGAGGGAGCGGCCCACGGGAGAGCCTCTCGGCCAGGGACTCGCCGTCGAGGAGCTCCATCACGAGGTACTCGGTCCCCTCGTGCGAGCCGACGTCGTGGATGGCGCAGATCCTGGGGTGGGAAAGCGTGGCCGCAGCGCGCGCTTCGCGTTCGAAGCGCTGTCGCATCTCCGGGTCGCCCGCAAACCGCGCCGGGAGGACCTTGATGGCGACCTCGCGCTTGAGCCTCGTGTCCGTCGCGCGATACACCTCGCCCATCCCCCCTGCGCCGAGGAGGGAGACGATCTCGTACGGCCCGAGCCGGCTCCCGATCACCGGCGCTTCTCCCCGCCCAGCTCCGCCAGCCAGTCGGTCACGACGACGAGCGTCTGGCTTCCCTCGCTCTCGGGCACCAGGACGACGACGCGGCTGCCGTCGGCGGTCACGTCGAAGATCGCCTGGTCGGTTCCGGTTCCCCAGTTGGGCCGCGGCTGCGGGAAGAGAGTCACCGGGGAGCCGAACGAAATCGTCGATCCGGTCGTGACGGGGACGGCGGCGACGGAGTTGCTGGTCGTCAGGTAGAAGAGCTCCCGGCCTCCCCTGGTCCAGACGGGATGCCGCGCCCCCTCCGTCGTCACCTGGTACCGGGTCTTCCCGTCGGGGAGCGAGACGACGTAGATCTCCTGCCTTCCCGACTCGTTCGAAGCGAAGGCGAGCCAGCGGCCGTCCGGGGAGATCCTCGGGTCGGTCTCGCTCGCGGGCGAGCTGATCACGGGGAAAGGGGCCTCTTCGGGGACGCCGGGCCGGAGGATCCAGACGTCGAAGCCCGTCTCCTTCTCGACCGACTCGAACACGAGAAAGTCGCCGATCCAGCTGCGGGCGATCTTCCACGCGGTGGGCGAGGCGTGAAGGGCGCGTTCGGCGCCGCCCCCGGTCGACGGGCGTTCCCAGACGTCGTAGACGCCGGAGCGGTTCGTCTGGAAGGCGAGGCGGGAACCGTCGGGGGACCAGACGGGGAAGCGCTCGACCCCCGCGGCGAACGTGAGCCGGCTCGCCTGCTCGGTCGCGAGGTCGACGACCCAGAGGTCCGACTGCGAGTCCTTCGGGCCGTCCGAGTAGATCGCGAGGCGGCGGCCGTCGGGAGAGAGGGCGGGGGAGGCGAAGTTCTCCCGCGGGAGCGGGATCTCGCCGACGAGCCGTCCCCGGCGGTCGAGCCAGGCGACCTTTGTCCCCGCCATCCCGACGGTCGGCACGAGGAGCGCCCCCGAGTCGGAGACGGAGGCGACGCGGTCCTGCGTGTTGACGTAGGAGGGCGTGGCCTCCTCGAGCCGGATCGGCTCGCCGTGGAGCTCGCCCGTCTTCGGGTCGAACGCCTGGGCGACGAGGCGTTCGTCCGTCGCGTGGATCAGGTACCCGGGCGCGGCGTAGACCGGCGCGCGGCGCGTCCGGAGGAGGAGGCGCCTGTCGCCCCCATCGAGCGACGCGAGGTAGACGCGCCCCTGGTCACTGTCGGCGCCGGGATCGGCGATGTAGAGGAACTTCCTGCCGTCAGGGAGGAAGGAGGGGAAGCGGTGGGAGATTTCCTCCTCCGCGTTCTCGATCCGGGTCGCCGGCTTCGGCGAGCCTCCGCCTTCCGAAACCGCGGAGAGCCCGCCGGTGACGGCGGGCGCGAAGACGATGGTCCCGGCGCGTCCCCAGCTCCCGCCACGGCCCTCGAGGGCGTCGCAGATCACCTCGACCCGCCCGTCGCCGATCGAGACCTTGCGCAGCTTGCCCTTGGCGAAGAAGCCGATCCTCCGGCTGTCGGGCGCCCAGAAGGGGTACGTGGCGCCCTCGGTGCCGGCGAGGTAGCGCGCGCGGACCTGGTCGAGCTCCTGGAGCCAGAGGCCCTGCCCCCCCTCGCTGGCGCTGCCGACGAAGATGACCCGCCGTCCGTCGGGGGAGATCGCCGAGTTCCCCGCGCCGGCCACGATCGACGCGCCGGAGGCCGTCGAGATCGCGAACCGGAGGAGGGGCGGGCGAAGGACGGGCGCGAAGGCGCGGAACGCGAGCGCGGCGGCGGCGATGGCGAGAAGGGCGGCGATCGCCCAGCCGAGACGGGCCGCGCGCGAGGATCGCGCCGCGGCCGGCGGCGCGGCAGGGCCCGCTTCGACCTCGAGCGGCGCTTCGAGGACGACCCGGGCCTCGCCGATGTCGCGCAGCCGGCGGCGCGAGTCCCTCTCGAGGCAGCGGGCGAGAAGGCGCCGGATCGGCGGCGGCGTTTCGGCCGAAAGGCCGCGGTAGTCGATCTCGGTCTTGAGCACTCCGGCGAGCGTGTCGGTCACGGTGGCGGCCGCGAAGAGCGGACGGCCCGTGAGCATCTCGTGGAGGACGACGCCGAACGCCCAGACGTCGGCGCGCTTGTCGACCGCGCCGCCGCGCGCCTGCTCGGGCGACATGTAGGCCGCCGTGCCGAGGATCACGCCGAGCTGGGTCCCCTGCACGGCGGTCATCGTCGGCGAGTTCATGAGCGTCGGCGAGCGGGCGAGGTCGGCCGCGGAGGCGCTGCCCGCGGCCGGGTCCATCGCCTTGGCGAGGCCGAAGTCCAGGACCTTGACCTTCCCCTCGGGCGTGAGCTTTACGTTTGCGGGCTTGAGGTCGCGGTGGACGATGCCCTTCTCGTGCGCGGTTTCGAGAGCGTCGGCAATCTGGCGGGCGACGGCCAAGGCCTCGTCGAGAGGGAGCGGTCCGCGCTTCAGCCGCTCGGCGAGGTCTTCGCCTTCGACGAGCTCCATGACGAGGGCGCGGACGCCGCTCGACTCCTCGAGGCCGTAGATCGAGGCGATGTTGGGGTGCTGGAGCTGGGCCAGGACCTGCGCCTCGCGCTCGAAGCGGGCGAGGCGGTCCGCGTCCGCGGCGAACGCTTCGGGGAGGACCTTGATCGCGACCTGGCGCTTCAGCTTCGAATCGGTCGCCCGGTAGACGACGCCCATCCCACCCTCGCCGAGCGGGGCGTTGATCTCGTACGGTCCGAGATGGGAGCCGGGCGAGAGGCTCATCGCCCAAGCGCCTCCGTCCAGTTCTGGACGAGCGTCACGGGCGCCGCCTCCTGGACGATCGCGCGGTTCACGAGAACGAGCGAGCCGTCACCCGAGACGTCGTACTGGTAGCCCGCGTTCTGCCGGATCCCGAGGTCCAGGAAGGGTCGAGGGACCGACGCCGAGAACGTCGGCCCGAGCTCGACGTCGACGGCCAGGAGCTTGTTGTCGGGCGTCTGAAAGACGAGCTCCTTCTCACCGCGGCTCCAGCGGGCTCTCGTACCTCCGTCCGAGGAGATCTGCCACTTCCCGCCCTCGCCGTCGAGGCGCTGCACGTAGACCTCGAACTTCCCGGAGTCGTTCGCCTGGTACGCCATCCACTTCCCGTCGCGCGTCAGCAACGGGTTGCCCTCCGAGAACGGCGTCTGGAGGAGGAGGGTCGCCTTCTTGTCGGCGAGGTTCAGGAGCTGGATGTCCCAGACGGTCTTCGTCGAGACCGCGCGGGTCATCAGAGCAGCCCTCGTCCCGTCGCCGGTCAGGCTCCTCAGCAGGGTCATCTCCGCATCGGCGAAAACGAGCTCGTCGGCTCCGATACCGGAGCTCAGCTTCCGGAAGACGTCGCCCCCTCCCTGCCGCCGAGAGAAGAAGTAGACGTAACGATCGTCCGGGGACCACACGGGGGAGTTGTCCTCCTCGGGGTCGAACGTCAGGCGCGTCGAGGTGCCCCGCTCCCGGTCGAGGAGCCAGATGTCGGACTTCTGGGTCGTCGCGTCGGGCACCGCCACGGCAACCCGTCGGCCGTCGTGAGACAGCGCGAGGTCCCGGTAGTCGGCCGGCTTCCCGACCTTGCCGAGCTCGCGGCCGTCGCGACCGAGGAGGACCAGGTGGGAGACGTCCCCGCCGGACCGCGACTGGAAGGCGAGGAGGCCGGTGTCGGAGAGGCTGAACATCGTCTCCCAGCGAATCGTGCGCGCGAGTCCCTCCGCGACGGGGACCGCCTCGCCCTCGATCTTCATCGAGGTCGCGTCGAACACCTGAGCGACGAGCGTCCGGTCCCGGAGGAAGAGGAGGTGCCCGGTCTTCGAGTAGCGGGCGGACGAGTTGGTCGCAAGCAGGCGCGTCCGCTCCTTCGACGCCAGCGACCCGGCCCAGAGGGCGAAGCCTGAGGCCGGGTCGTCTGGCTTCTCGACCGCTTCGACCAGGAAGAGGAAGCGGTCTCCGTCGGGCAGGATCTCCGGGAACCGGTGGGACGTCTCGCCGCCCGTCGTGTCGAGCGTCGTGACCGCTGCGGCGGTCCCGCCCGCCGCCGGCACGCGGAAGATCGGATCGGTCGCGGTGGGGGTGAAGAGGATCGTCCCGTCGCGGGTCCACGCGCCTCCGCGGCCGGATGCCGCCGGGCAGAGCACCTGGGACGGGCCGCCGTTCGCGTCGATCTTCCGGAGCTTCCCGACGGAGAAGAAGCCGAGGAAACGGCTGTCCGGCGACCAGAAGGGAAACGTCGCGTTCTCGGTCCCCGCGAGCGGCTGGGCCGAGAGGGCGTCGAGCGACCGGACCCAGAGCATTCTCTTCCCGTCGTCCGTCCGGGCGACGAACGCGATCCGGCGTCCGTCGGGCGAGAGGGCCATCGCGCCCGACTCGTGGTCGAAGCTCGCCTTCTCCGGCGGGAGGAGCGACGAGCGGACGACGCGCGGGGATTCCTCCGTGGCCCTCGCGAAACCGAGCGTCGCGACGAGAGCGACGAGGGCGGCTGCCAGAAGGCCCCAGGCGACGACCTCGCGCCGTCTCCCTCGTGCCGGAATCGCCGGGGCGACGCGCGCCTCCCCGGCGTCGCCGGCTTCGATCGTGGCAAGCGCGAGCCGCGCCTCGCCGACGTCGCGAAGGCGGCTCTTCGGATTGCGCTCGAGGCAGCGGCGGAGAAGGAGCTGAAGCGCCGGAGGTGTCGCGGGCGGCAGCTTCGCGAGGTCGATCTCGCTCTTGAGAACGCCGGCGAGCGTGTCGCTGACCGTGTCGGCCGCGAAGAGCTGACGGCCGGTCAGCATCTCGTGGAGGACGACGCCGAACGCCCAGATGTCGGCGCGCTTGTCGACCGTGCCGCCCCGCGCCTGCTCGGGGCTCATGTAGGCCGCGGTGCCGAGGATGACGCCGAGCTGCGTTCCGTGGGCGGCCGTCATCGTCGGCGAGTTCATGAGCGTGGGCGAGCGGGCGAGGTCGACCGCGGAGGCGGACCCCGGCGGCGCGTCCATCGCCTTGGCGAGGCCGAAGTCGAGGACCTTGACCTTGCCGTCCGGCGTGAGCTTGACGTTGCCGGGCTTCAGGTCGCGGTGGACGATCCCCTTCTCGTGCGCCTCCTCGAGCGCCTCGGCGATCTGCCGGGCGATGGCGAGAGCCTCTTCGAGAGGGAGGGCCCCGCGCTTCAGCCGCTCGGAAAGGTCTTCGCCCTCGACGAGCTCCAGGACGAGGGCGCGGACGCCGCCGGACTCCTCGAGGCCGTAGATCGAGGCGATGTTGGGGTGCTGGAGCTGGGCGAGGAGCTGCGCTTCGCGCTCGAAGCGCGCGAGGCGTTCGGCGTCGGCGGCGAACGCCTCGGGCAGGACCTTGATCGCGACCTCGCGCTTCAGCTTGCTGTCGGTCGCCCGGTAGACGACGCCCATCCCGCCCTCGCCGAGCGGGCCGGTGATCTCGTAGCTTCCGAGCCGGGTTCCAGGCGAAAGGCTCATCGGGTGCTCCCCCTGCTTTTCAGCCCCGAGAACCAGTCGAGCACCAGCTCGATGCGCCGGATGGCCGGTTCCGGGTTGACCGGCTGGATGCGCAGGAAGCGGGCGCCGTCCCTCGTGATGCTGAAGCTCGTGTTCCCGTTGATCGTCCGGAAGAACCGGCCCTCGTGGACGACCCGCGGGAGGCTCGCGGAGAACGTCGCTCCGGGCGTCACGGTGACGCCCATCAGCCGGGTGCCGCTCTGGAAGAAGAGCTCGCGGCCGTCCCGCGACCAGAGAGGCTCCGTGCCGCCCTCGGTCGAGACGAGGCGTCGCTCGCCGGCTCCCGAGAGGGGTGCGACGAAGACCTCCTGGCGCGACGAGACGATCGCCTCGTAGGCGACCCACCGGCCGTCGGGCGAGATCTGGGCGTCTCGGCCCGTGGCCGGCAGGGGGAAGAGGCGGCGCGGCGTGCGGTCGCCCTCGAGCGGCAGCACCCAGGCCCCGACGCCTCCCGCCTCCGCCGGTCCGTTCTGGTCGAACAGGAGGACGCGGCCGTCCGACGAGATCGACGAGGGCGTCTGGATCACGCCGGCCTTCGAGGTGAGGCGTTCCTCGTCGCCCGAGCCGTCGACCGGGATCCGGTAGAGGTTGCGCGTTCCCTGGCGCGTCCCCCGGTAGATCACGTGCGTGCCGTCGGGCGTCCAGAGCGGCGCCTGGCTGCTCGCGGTGGCCGGGCCGAGCGGCGTCAGCGTGCCGCGGGCGAAGTCGTAGATCCAGAGCCGGGTGGTGCCCTCCCGGATCTGCACCACGGCCCGGCCCCCGTCGGGCGAGATCGCCACGTTCTCGTAGGCGCGCTCGGGAAGGGGCAGGGGAGCGAGCGCGTTCGCCCGATCGACCCAGACCAGGCGCATGGCGGAGATCCGCCCGCCACCGAGGTACGCGAGCGTTCCGTCGTCGGAGACGGCGTAGTTCCCGCAGCCCTCGTTCCCGATGCCGTCGTTGGGCTGCTCGGCGGCCGCCACCGGCACTGCACCGCCGAGGTCCTGCTGCGACGGCCGCCACGGCACCGTGAACAGCTGGCCGCGATGCGTGTAGAGGAGCAGCCCGGGACCCGCGGCGTACCGCGGGGCGTCGCCGCCCTTGACGAGCAGGTGGTGCTCCTTCTTCCCCAGCGTCTGCACCGCCACGTGGTGCTCGTCGTCGCCGGGTCCGGTCCACACCGAGTAGAGGAGAGTGTCGGTCCCCGCGACGCGGTGCGGCCAGCGATGGCTGATCTCGCCGGCAGCCGCGTTCACGTGCGTGACCTCGGTGGCGGTGCCGCCTCCCTCGGGCACGCGCCAGATGCCGCTGATGTTGGCCGGCGCGAAGTAGAGGTACCCGTCGCCCCCCCAGTCGCCGCCCCGGTGGCTCGGCGCCTCGGCGAGCTCCTGAAGCGCCGCACCGCCCACCGCGATCTTGCGGAGCTTCGATCCCGCGAAGAAGCCGATCCACCGCCCGTCGGGGGAGAAGAACGGCCCGTCGCCGCCCTCGGTGCCCTCGAGCGCCGTCGCCTCGAGCGCGTCCAGCGCGCGGACGAAGATCCGGTTCCTGCCGTCCCTGAGGCCGACGTAGGCGACGCGAGCCCCGTCGCGGGAGATCGCGATCGGGTTGAGCTGGCTCGAGCCCAGCTCGTGCCCCTCGGGAAGCGCGATGCTGACGCGAGCGCTCCGTGCAGCCGTCGCGGCACCGGGAGACACGAGTCCGCGCGTCAGGCCGAACGTGACGATCGCGGCGGCGGCCGCGGCGGCGAGGACGACCGGCCACCGGCCACGCGCCACCGGAGGGTCCGCGGCGCGCACCGGCGGCGGGGCGTCCGCACTCGGCGCGCTCGCCTGGACGAGGGCGATCCGCGCCTCGCCGACGTCGCGCATGCGGTTCTTCGGATCGCGCTCGAGGCAGCGGCGCAAGAGGGCGCGGACGCTCGCGGGCGTTTCGGGCGGCAGCGCGTCCCAGGCGATCGGCTCCCGGACGACGGAAGCGAGGACGTCGGTGACCGTCTCGCCCCGGAAGAGGCCCTTCCCGGTGAGCATCTCCGAGAGCACGACCCCGAAAGACCAGATGTCGGCCCGCTTGTCGACGGTCTGCCCCCGGGCCTGCTCGGGCGCCATGTAGGCCGCGGTGCCGAGAATGACGCCGAGCTGCGTGCCGCGGGCGGCGGTCATCGTCGGGGAGTTCATCATCGTGGGGGAGCGCCCGAGGTCGGCGGCGGACGCGCTTCCCGCGGCGGGGTCCATCGCCTTGGCGAGGCCGAAGTCGAGGACCTTGACCTTGCCCTCCGGCGTGAGCTTGACGTTGGCGGGCTTGAGGTCGCGGTGGACGATCCCCTTCTCGTGCGCCTCCTCGAGGGCCTCGGCGATCTGGCGCGCGACGGCGAGGGCCTCGTCGAGAGGGAGCGGCCCGCGCTTCAGCCGCTCGGAGAGGTCCTCACCGGGCACGAGCTCCATGACGAGGGCGCGCACGCCGTTCGACTCCTCGAGGCCGTAGATCGAGGCGATGTTGGGGTGCTGCAGCTGGGCGAGGACCTGCGCCTCGCGCTCGAAACGCGCGAGGCGGTCCGCGTCCGCCGCGAGCGCCTCCGGGAGGACCTTGATCGCGACCTCGCGCTTCAGCTTCGAGTCGGTCGCCCGGTAGACGACTCCCATGCCGCCCTCGCCGAGGGGGGCGGTGATTTCGTACGAGCCGAGGCGAGAACCAGGAGAAAGTCCCATGGTCAACGCAGTCCCTTCACGACGTACAGCTGGTCGAGCTTGCGGCGGTAGGAGTAGACGTACGACCGGCCGTCCGCGCTCAGGTGGATGGGGCCGATTCCCTGGACGCCGGCGGGGTCGGGGGGGACGAGCTCGAGCCACGGCTGGCGTTCGCCGGTCGTCACGTCGACCCGTTCGACTTTCGCGGGGACGCCCGATTCGCTCCGGACGAAGATCGCCTTCCCGTCTTCCGTCCAGCGGATCGGGACGTCGTCAGAGGACGTTCCCGGAACGACGAGAGGCTCGCCCTCGCCGACGGGGTAGAGCGTCAGCTTCCCCGCGGGGCTCGACGCGAACGCGAAGCGTCCGTCCGGCGACGCGATCGCGCAGAAGTAGGCGGTGATCCCCTCGGGGCTGATCGGGGCGAGCTTCGCGGTCGCCAGGTCGAAGGTGTAGAGCCTCGCGCCTCCACTCTCGACGCTGCCGGAGAGAACCAGGCGCTCGCCCCCCGGGAGGAACGAGGCCGCGGAGGCGACGATCGCGGGGCGGCCCAGGCGGCGCGTTTCGCCAGCCCCCGTCGGGAGGAGGAGGAGCTCGCGCTCGCCGTCGGCGGTCCGGGTCGTCAGGACCCACCTGCCGTCGGGCGACAACGCGAGGGCACGCCCGTCCCCGAGGCGAACGGGCGCGCCGCCGTCGGTCCGCCTCAGGAAGAGCCCGTACTCCGCCCCCAGGTTCTGCTCCTCGAAGAGGACGAGCCGGCCGTCGTCCGAGAGAGCGGTGGGGAAGGACCAGTCGAGCCACGAGAGGTTGCGATCGCGGGTCTCGCCGGGCGGTCGCCCCACGATCTCGCGCTGCTGCGTCGTGCGGGTCACGAGGACGAGGCCGGCCGCCGAGACGTCCTTGAGGTGCGTTCCCCCGAGCGAGCGGAAGAGGACGCGGGACCGGCCGGACAGGCTCGCGGCCCGGAGGCCGTTTCCGCCCGGGAAGAACAGCTCCTCACCGGAAGCGGACCAGGAGAGGCCGTTGGCCGCCGAGGCGGAGACGATCCGGACCACACCGTCCGGTCCGACGACCTTCACCGAGGCGGTGTTGTCGCCGCGGGCGCGGTGGTCGAGGAACGCGACGCTCTTCCCGTCGCGCCCGACGCGCGCGCTGGAGATCCAGCCCCCCGTCTCGTGGAGGGTCTTCCCGATCGGGTACTCGAGGCGCCGGAGAGGCCCGACCTCGCGCACGACGGCCAGGCTCTGTCCATCCGGAGACCAGTCGGCGTCCTGGACTCGCTCGAGGACCTCGCGCGGGGCCCCGCCGCCAAGCGGCATGCGGGCGAGCGTCGACGTGCTCTCCCACCCGATCGTGAAACGGTTCCCGAGCGCGAGGGCGAGCTCGCCCGCCGAGGAAACGGCCAGGACGTCGGCGCCGGGCACGTCCATCGACCGGGACTCGCGGGTGTCGAGCCGCACGCTGTAGACGCCCACCGGCTCCCCGTCCCAGGCCGCGCCGTAGACGACGGTCTGCCCGTCGGGAGCGAAGCGGGCACGGAGGACCGTGCCGCGACGGTAGGTCAGCGGCGACATGCGCAGGTCTTCGTTCGCGGCGGCGGGGCTTCGTCGGCCCGCGAGGACGCCGCCGACGGTGCCGGCGCCGACGAGAACCGCGGCCAGCGCCGCGACCGCCCATCGCGGCCACGGACGGCGCGTCGTGCGCGGCTCCGGCTCGACGGAGCCGGGATTCTCGAGGAGGACGCGCGCCTCGCCGATGTCCCGAAGGCGGCGTATCGGGTCACGGTCGAGGCAGCGCCGCACGAGCTGGCGGACGGCGGGCGGGGTCGACGCCGGCAGCGCGCCGAGGTTCGGCTCGCGGGTGAGGACGGCGGCGAGCACGTCGCTCACCGTCTCGCCGTCGAAGAGCCGCCGGCCTGCGAGCATCTCCCAGAGGACGACGCCGAAGGCCCAGATGTCGGCGCGCCTGTCGACGGCCTTGCCACGCGCCTGCTCGGGCGACATGTACGACGCGGTGCCGAGGATGACGCCGACCCGGCTCCCGGCGGCCGTCATCGTGGGCGAGTTCATCATCGTGGGCGAGTGCTCGAGGTCGACGGACGACGAGGTGCCCGGCGCGTCCATCGCCTTGGCGAGGCCGAAGTCGAGGACCTTGACCTTGCCGTCCGGCGTGAGCTTGACGTTGGCGGGCTTGAGGTCGCGGTGGACGATCCCCTTCTCGTGCGCGGCCTCGAGGGCCTCGGCGATCTGGCGGGCGACGGCGAGGGCCTCGTCGAGAGGGAGCGGTCCGCGCTTCAGCCGCTCGGCGAGGTCTTCGCCCTCGACGAGCTCCATCACGAGAGCGCGCACGCCGCCGGATTCCTCGAGGCCGTAGATCGAGGCGATGTTGGGGTGCTGGAGCTGGGCGAGGAGCTGCGCCTCGCGCTCGAAGCGCGCGAGGCGCTCGGCGTCGGCGGCGAACGCCTCGGGCAGGACCTTGATCGCGACCTCGCGCTTCAGCTTCGAATCGGTTGCGCGGTAGACGACTCCCATCCCGCCCTCGCCGAGCGGGGCAGTGATCTCGTACACGCCGAGCCGTGCGCCGATCAACGGGCCACCCCGCGGAGCCCGTCGACGAGCAGGAGATCCGACCGGCTCTGGTCGACTGAAACCAGGAGTCGCGTCCGGTCGGGCGAGATGCCGAACGACTCGAGGACCGAGTCGGGTGAGCCCACGAGGAGCGTTCGCCGTGTGGCGTTCGTGTCGCGGCCGGGCACGATCTCCTGGGAGACGAGGCGCGTCGCCCCGGACTCGGAATCGTAATCGACCCAGACGAGGGTCGAGGATCCCGGGATCCAGCGGCTGCGCCCGAGCGTCAGGAGACCGAGCGGGACCGGCGGCAGCCCGATCGTGGCGACGTCGGAGCCGTCCGAGAGCGCCACGACACGGAGGAGGTTGTTCCCGGTGTCGATGTAGGAAAACCAGAGACCGTCCGGGGAGAGCTCGGGCACGGCCAGGGTCCCGGCCACGACGAGCTGCGCTTCGGTACCGTCGGGCCGGATCTTCCAGATTCCGCTCTTCGCGGGGTTCGCCGATACGTAGACGATCCAGGCCCCGTCGAGCGTCGCGGTGGGATTCTCCGCGTCGACCCCGTCGTCGGTGACGCGGCGTGCACGGCCGCCGTCGTTCTCGGCGATCCAGACCTCGAAACTGCCGCTGCGATTGGAGCTCCACAGGACGTGCTGGCCGTCGCGGGTGTAGGCGGGATCCCAGTCGTCGCCGGCAGCGACCGTCAGGCGGCGCACGGCGCCGGTCGAAAGCTCGAGCTCCCAGATGTCGAGGTTGCCGCCCCGATCGGAGTTGAACGCCAGCCGCGTGCCGTCCGGTGAGAAGACCGGCTGCCGGTCGACGCTGGCACCCCTCGTCCACCAGCGCGGGGGCGTGCCGCTCGCGCCCGTCGCCCCATTCGGGTCGAGAGGCCATTCCGCGAAGTTCTGGATCGGGGAGCGCTGTTCGATGACGACGCGGCCAGGTCCGGCGACGTCGAGCCGGCCCGGCGGCTTCTGGAGCGACAGCAGCGTCTCGGGCGGCGCGCCGTTTCGCGGCACGAGCCGCAGCCGGCTGCCGCCGCGCCCGGACTGCGTCGTGGCCTCGGAGACGACGAGGTCGCCCGCGCCGGTCCACGCCCAGCCGCCGAAGAGGGTGCCCGGGGCGGGCTGGTAGAGCAGCTGGCGTTTCCCGCTCGCGGCGTCGAACGCGACGATCGACTGCTGGGCCGCGAAGTTCGTGCGCAGGTTCGTCAAGGCGCCGATCGAAAGGCCGTCGGGAGACCACCGCACGTCGAGGAGAACGGCGTCGGTCAGCAGGGTCACCTTCCGCTCGTCGTCGCCGTCGGCCGACACGGTGAGGAGAGTGTCGGGAACGCCGGACGGGACTGAGGCCCGGGTGATTGCGATGCGACGGCCGTCGGGAGCCCAGGACGGCTCGCTCGCGAGGCCGTCGGCGATCCGGCGTGGCTCACCGCCGACCGTCGGGACGCGAAAGAGCCCGTACGGTGCCGCCGACCCGCGCAAGAAGATCAGCGTGCTCCCGTCGGGCGAGAACCGGGGCGTCGAATCGGACGGGCCCGCCGTGAGCGCCACCTCTTCGCCGGTAGCGAGCTGCTTCAGCCAGATGCGCGAGCGGCCGTCGCGCGACGACGTGAAGGCGATCGTCTTGCCGTCGGGGGACGCAGAAGGGCCGGTGTCCTTTCCGCTGTAGGTGAGGGAGACCAGCGTCGGCGGTTCGACCGGTGCTGGCGCGAAAACGGTATGCCCGAGGAGCGTGGCCCCGAGAACGCCGAGAACGAAGCCCGCGCCGAGCACCGCCCACGGGGACGGCCAGCTCCTGCTTCGCTGGGCGGCCGCGTCTGCCTTCCCGGCCGGCTCCTCTCCAGGTTCCACCCGGCCCGCCAGGAGGTCGTCGAGGACGATCCTCGCGTCGGCCACATCGTGCAGGCGGTTTCTCAGGCTGCGCTCGAGGCAGCGGCGGAGGAGATGGCGGAGCGCGGCGGGGATGCCGGCGGGGAGGGCCGCAAAGTCGATCTCGTTCTTGAGGACTCCGGCCAGCGTGTCGCTGACCGTGTCGGCCGCGAAGAGCGACCGGCCCGTGAGCATCTCGTGAAGGACGACGCCGAGGGCCCAGATGTCGGCGCGCTTGTCGACCGCACCGCCTCGTGCCTGCTCGGGCGACATGTAGGCCGCGGTGCCGAGGATGACGCCGACCTGCGTGCCGCGCACTGCAGTCATCGTCGGCGAGTTCATGAGCGTGGGCGACCGGGCGAGGTCGGCCGCGGAGGCGGACCCCGGCGGCGGATCCATCGCCTTTGCGAGGCCGAAGTCGAGGACCTTGACCTTGCCGTCCGGCGTGACCTTGACGTTGGCGGGCTTGAGGTCGCGGTGAACGATTCCCCTCTCGTGCGCGGCCTCGAGGGCCTCGGCGATCTGCCGGGCGACGGACAGGGCCTCGTCGAGGGGGAGCGGCCCGCGCTTCAGCCGCTCGGCGAGGTCTTCGCCCTCGACGAGCTCCATGACGAGGGCGCGGACGCCGTTCGACTCCTCGAGGCCGTAGATCGAGGCGATGTTGGGGTGCTGGAGCTGGGCGAGGAGCTGCGCCTCGCGCTCGAAGCGGGCGAGGCGCTCGGCGTCGGCGGCGAACGCCTCGGGGAGGACCTTGATCGCGACCTCGCGCTTCAGCTTCGAGTCGGTCGCCCGGTAGACGACCCCCATGCCGCCCTCGCCGAGGGGGGCGGTGATCTCGTAAGGGCCGAGGCGGGAACCGAGGCCGAGCGTCACGGCCGGGCTCCTTTCGGCGCGAGCCGCTCGAGCTCGGTGAACCAGTTGGAGACGACGCGCAGCGAACGGGTCGAGGGTGTCGCCTGGCCGCGGCGCACGAAGACGAAGCCGCTGCCGTCGGACAGGACGTCGTAGTTGCGCACCCGCTCCCAGACGAAGTCGGCGTTCTCGAACAGCAGCCGTGGAACGCTCGCGGCGAAGCGGGGCGAACGTTCCACGGCGACGCTCATCAGCTTGCTCCCCTCGGCGTAGAACAGCTCGCGCCCGTCGCGTGACCAGACCGGGCCGGTCCCGCCGCTGTTGGAGACCGCGTACTTCGCCCCCGGCGCGCCGAAAGGACGGACGTAGACCTCCCGGCGTCCGGAGTCGTTGGCCGCGTAGGCGATGAGCGTCCCGTCCGGCGAGATGGCCGGATGGTCTTCGTCGAACCCGGTGTCGAGGAAGGGCTTCGTCTCGCCGCTCTGGCGGTCGTGAACGAAGATGTCGTTGCGCTCGCGCCGGCCGTCGCGGGTCAGGGCGACGAAGCGCCCGTCGGGCGAAACGGCTTCGGCGTTCGCCGCGAAGCCGGTCTTCTGCAGAGGGGTCGGCGAGCCGGCGCCGTCCACGCGCATCTCGACGACCTGCCGGCTTCCCACGCCCATGGCGGCCGTCAGGCTGACGAGGATCCGCTCCCCGTCAGGCATCCAGAGCGGGTTGTGGGCATCTCCCTCGACACCGAGCCGGGAGAGGGACCCGCGCTCGAGGTCGAGACGCCACAGGGTGCAGTCGGGTTGCGCCGAGCGCCTGATGAGCAGGGTCTTTCCGTCCGGGGAGACCCGTGGCTGGGCCCAGGAGGCCCGTTCCGCGAGCAGCGGCGTCCCCCTCCCGTTGCGATCCGTCCGCTCGACCGTGAAGTCGTCCCCGAACTGGCCGGTGCGCGAATAGACGAGGGTGCCCTCTTCGGAGACGTCGTACGACACGATGGCGTCCCCGGTGGTGGCGAGGTCGAGTCCCAGTTCGGCAGGACGCCCGGAGGCGGCGAGACGATCGAGGTCGAAGGGGACCGCGCTCAGGCGGCCCCGCGACTCGTCCCAGTAGACGAGGTGTCCCGAGGGGACGTAGCGGGCGCGGGTCGCGCTGGAGAGGAGGGGGCGCGACGCGCCGCCCGCGAGCGGCACGAGAGCGACGGAGCTCTGGACCTCGCCGACGATGCTGTAGAGGACGTTCCTCCCGTCCGGAAGGACCTGCGGGTAGACGTGCTGGCGTTCCCCCTGCGCCGCGTCGACGGTGGTCAAGCGGACGGGCTCGCCTCCCGCGCTGGGAACCCGCCAGAGGCCGGCGGCCGCTCCGCCGGCCGGCGGCTGGCTCGAGAAGACGATCGACCCGTCGCGTCCCCAGCTGCCGGCGGCGAACCCCCCGGCCTCGGCAAGGGACCGGCGGGCCGAACCGTCGAGGCGGACGACGCAGAGATTCTGGTCGCCAAAGAAGCCGATCGACTGACCGTCGGGCGAGAAGAACGGGTTGTAGCCGGACTCGGTTCCCGGAATCGGCCGAATGTCGAAGCTGTCGAGCGAGCGCCGGAGCAGGCGGGACTGGGACGGCGTGACGTCGTAGCCGACGACCTCGGAACCGTCGGGGGAGATGGCGACGCTCGAGAAGTCGACGACGGAGAGGCCGACGATCTCGGTTCGGCGGGACTCCCGGCCGGCCCCGGCACCCGGGGCGTGGCTCTCGGCTCGGAACCGGCCGGCCAGGGCGAACGCTCCGATCGCGAGCGACGCGCCGATCGCGGCCCCGAGCGCGTATCTCGCGTAGACCGCGCCGCGAGGCGCGGCCGGACCGGCGACGGCCTCGCGTCTCGGTCCGGCTGCGAGCTCCTCGAGCGCGATGCGCGCGTCGCCGATCGCCTGAAGGCGGTGGCGCGGGTCGCGCACGAGGCAGCGGCCGAGGAGCTCTCGCACCGCGGCGGGAGTCTCGCGCGGAAGGAGTGCGGCGTCCGGCTCGCGCGTCATGACGTTTCCGATGGTCTCGGCGACGGAGTCGGCCGCGAAGAGGGCCTTTCCGGAGAGGCACTCCCAGAGGACGACGCCGAAGGCCCAGATGTCGGCGCGGCGGTCCACGGCCTGTCCCTTTGCCTGCTCGGGGGCCATGTAAGCGGCCGTGCCGAGAATGACGCCCAGCGCGGTCCCGGCCGCGGTCAGCGTGGGGGAGTTCATGAGCGTCGGCGACTGCCGGGGACTTCCGGAGGCCGGGGCCGGGTCGAGCGCCTTGGCAAGGCCGAAGTCGAGGACCTTGACCTTGCAATCGGGCGTGAGCTTCACGTTCGCGGGCTTGAGGTCGCGGTGGACGATCCCCTTTTCGTGTGCGGCCTCCAGCGCCTCGGCGATCTGCCGGGCGACGGCGAGGCCCTCGTCGAGGGGGAGCGGCCCGCGCTTCAGCCGCTCGGCAAGGTCTTCGCCTTCCACGAGCTCCATCACGAGGGCGCGGACGCCGTTCGACTCCTCGAGACCGTAGATCGACGCGATGCTCGGGTGCTGGAGCTGGGCGAGGAGCTGCGCCTCGCGCTCGAAGCGCGCGAGGCGCTCGGCGTCGGCGGCGAACGCATGGGGCAGGACCTTGATGGCGACCTCGCGCTTCAGCTTCGAGTCCGTCGCCCGGTAGACGACTCCCATGCCCCCCTCGCCGAGGGGGCCGGTGATCTCGTACGCGCCGAGTCGGGAACCGGGAGCGAGCGTCATTGGCCGCCTCCCGGGGCGAGGCGTTCGAGCTCGCGCGTCCAGTCGGTGACGACCTCCAGCTGCCGGGGCCGGTTCGCGTCCGGGATCGTCACCGACAGGATGCGGGAGCCGTCGCGGGTGACGTCGAACGTCTGCGAGTCGTGGATCGAGCCGGGGAGAACGGGGAAGGAGAAGAGAGAGCGCGCCGCGTCGAACTCGACCTGGCCCGTCCGGCGGACGGAGACGACCCGCATCTGGTCGTCGTGCAGGTAGAAGATCTCGCCGTTCCTCGCCCAGAGCGGGTCCGTGCCGCCGTCGGACGAGACCTGGACCCGGTCCCCGGGATCCGGATACGGCTGGGCGTAGATCTCGGGCCGCCCGGTCTCGTTCGACTGGTAGACGACCCATCGACCGTCGGGCGAGAACGAGACGTTCGCCTCGTTGTTGCGGGTGACCCGGATCGGGCGCGCCGGCGCCGAGCCGTCGATCGGGCGCGAGTAGAGGTTGCGGCCCGCCTGCTCTTCGGCGAGCTCGAACGCGAGCGTGAGGCCGTCGGGGGAGACCGAGATCCCGGTCGTGTCGACCTTCGAGCGCTCGTCCCAGATCGGCCTGCCGGTGTCGGGTGCGCCGACCGCGATCCTGTGGAGCTCGAACGGCGGCCGGTCGACGACGTAGAAGAGCTCGCGGCCATCGCGGGACCAGAGGGGGTCGAACTCCGTCCCCTCTCCGCTCGTGAGGCGCGAGAGGGTGCCCCTCTCGAACGAATAGGTCCATAGGTCGCGGCTCTCGCCCTGGATCGTGAGCGCGGCCTGCCGGTCGTCGGGCGAGAGGCTGACCGAGAGGTAGCGGCGGCGCTCCCCTGCGGCCGGCGTCGCCCGGCCCGTCCGGTCGAGCCAGACGAGCTCCCGGAGCGGGTTTCCGAGGGACTCCGTGACGTAGGCGAGCATCCCGCGGCTGGAGACGGCGAACATGCCGTACCCGCTCGTCTGGGACACGAGGAGGTCGTCGAGCACGGCCACCGCGGCGCCCTTCGCGGTCGCGCTCTTCGCGTCGAACGGGAGCGCGTAGAGCCTCTGTCCGCGGGCGTAGAGGAGATGACCTGTCGACACGTAACGGCCGAAGAACCCGCCCTCGACGACCCAGGTCACCTTCCCCGTCTCGAGGTCGAGGATGCCGATCCTCGACTTGTCCACCGGGGTGCGGAAAGCGGTGAAGACGACCTGGCGTCCTCCGGGAAGGGGGTCGGGCCACCAGTGCCCGAGCTCTCCCCCCGCGCTGTCGGGCGTCGTCAGGCGCTTCGGGGTTCCGCCCTCGGCCGAGATGCGGAAGAGCCCGTCGGAGTAGCTCGGGGCGTAGACGATCGTGCCGTCGCGGAGCCAGGTGCAGCCGCCGGCACCCTGCTGCTCGGCGAGACGGAACGGCCGCCCTCCCTCGGCGGCGACCTTCATCAGCTCGCTCCCCGCGACGTAGCCGATCCAGCGCCCATCGGGGGAGAAGAAGGCGGAGTCGGCGCCGTCGGTGCCGGGAATCGGCACCGATTCGCGGCCATCGAGAGCGCGACGGAAGAGGCTCTGCCGGCCGTTCGCCCGGCCGGAGAAGACGAGGCTTCGCCCGTCGGGCGAGAAGGCCAGGAGCGCGTTCGCCCCGATCAGGAGCTCCTGGCTCGGCGGGAGCGCGACCGAGAGCCGCAGTTGCTCGGCCGGCGGCGAGCCGCTGCGGCCCGCCAGCCCCCCCGCGAGCGCAGCCGCTCCACCGACGACGACGAGGGCGGTGACCCAGGCCGCGGTCGACCTCATGGAGCCTCGCGCCGTCGCGGGAGCAGACGGATGCGTGTCGTCGCCGGGTCGACCCGCGATCAACTCGTCGATCAGGATCCGCGCGTCGGCGATGTCGTGGAGGCGGTTCTTCGGGCTGCGCTCGAGACAGCGGCGGAGGAGCTGCCTGAGGCCCCCGGGAGTCGCTGAGGGGAGGGCGTTGAAGTCGACCTCGGTCTTCAGGACACCGGCGAGCGTGTCGCTGACGGTCTCCGCGGCGAAGAGCGAGCGGCCGGAGAGCATCTCGAAGAGGACGACGCCGAAGGCCCAGATGTCGGCGCGCTTGTCGACGGCGCCGCCGCGGGCCTGCTCGGGCGACATGTAGGCCGCGGTGCCGAGGATGACCCCGAGCTGGGTACCCGCCGCCGTCATCGTCGGCGAGTTCATGAGCGTCGGCGAGCGGCCCAGGTCGGCAGCAGACGAGGAGCCCGGCGGGTCCATCGCCTTGGCCAGGCCGAAGTCGAGGACCTTGACCTTGCCTTCTACGGGAGCCTTGACGTTCTGGGGTTTGAGGTCGCGGTGGACGATTCCCTTCTCGTGGGCCTCCTCGAGCGCCTCGGCGATCTGCCGGGCGATGGAGAGGCTCTCCTCGAGCAGCAGGTGGCCCGTCTTCATCCGCTCGGCCAGGGTGGGCCCTTCGACGAGCTCCATGACGAGGGCGCGGATTCCGTCCGACTCCTCGAGGCCGAAGATCGAGGCGATGTTGGGGTGGTGGAGCTGGGCGAGAAGCTGGGCCTCGCGCTCGAAACGGGCGAGGCGTTCCCGGTCGTCGGTGAACTCGGCCGGCAGGACCTTGATGGCGACGTCGCGCTTCAGCTTCGAGTCGGTCGCGCGCCAGACCTCGCCCATGCCGCCCTCGCCGAGCTTGCCGGTGATCTCGTAGGAGCCGAGGCGGGAGCCGGAGGTGACGGTCGTCATCTGAGGCCTTTCACGAGGTAGAGGCTGGAGCGGAACTGCGGGTAGGAATAGGCCCAGGCCGAGCCGTCGGGCGTGGCGAGGGCCATTCCGATGCCCGAGACCCCCACCCGGTCGACGGGCTGGATCTCCCGCCAGACGTCGCGCCGGCCGGTCGCGACGTCGACCTTGACGATCTTCCCGGGCAGCGCGCCCAGTTCGAGGAGGTAGAGCTGGCGCCCGTCCGGCGTCCACTGGATCGGCAGGTCGTTGACGCCGGTGCCCGGCACGGGACGGACCGAGCCGTCCTCGAGCGCCAGGACCTCGACCCGGCCACGGGCCACGGCCGCCGCGACGAAGCGTCCGTCCGCGGAGACCGGCGAGAGCGAGCGGTTCCGTTGACTCCCCTCGCGCAGCTCGAAGTCCTCAGACACGGTCCGCGGTGGGTTCCCGTCGAAAGCCATCACGCTCGCGAGGCTCTTGCCGTCCTTCACCCGCGCCACGACGAGGACGCGGACCCCGTCCGGCATCCACCGTGCGGCGGAGAGCGTGGAAAACGCGGTTGCGAGGACCTTCTCCTCGCCGGCCGCGGTGGGAATGGCGACGACCGTTCCACCCCGGACCGCGAGGGCCCACTTCCCGTCCCGCGAGAGCTCCTGCGGGTGACCGCTGCCGAGGCGCACCGCGGCCGATCCGTCCGTCGACCTCAGAAACGCGGCCGGGCCGCCCGACTCGAGCTCCGAATCGACCGCGAGCAGGACCTGCCGGCCGTCGGCCGAGAGGGCCGTCGCGGACGAGGACTCCAGCCAGGAGAGGTCCCGGTCGACGGTCTCGCCCCTGCCCCTGCCGAAGACGAAGGCGCGGGAGTCGACCTGGGCCACCAGGACCCGGCGGTCGGGCGCCACGTCGTGCACCTCGAGCGTGCCCGGGGCGGTGAGGAGGACGCGCAGCTTTCCCTCGCGGTCGACGGCGTAGAGGCTGGCGGCCGACCCGGCTCGCGCCCCGCCGAACCAGACTTCGCGTCCGTCGGGCGAGAAGGCGAGGTTCCACCAGTCGCCCCAGCCGTCCGAGAGGACGCGACGCGCGCCGGAACGGTCGACGAGGACGACGGAGATCGGCCCCGAGGCTTCGCTTTCGAAGAAGGCCACGGCGTCGCCCGTCGGCGAGACCCGGGGTCCGTAGATGCGTCCCGGACCCGAGTAGAAGATGGTCCCGAGCGGGAACTCGAGGCGTTCGCGCCCGTCGACGAACCGCTGCACGGCGAGGCTCTTCCCGTCGGGAGCCCAGTCCGCCGCCACGACGTTCTCGGCGAGCTCCCGGGGCGTCCCGCCGCTCGCGGAGACGACGGCGAGCGTGCCGACCCGCACGTAGCGGTTTCCCGACTCGATGCGCGGCAGGAGGAGCGCGAGCTCTCCCGAGCGGGACACGGAGAGGATCTCGGTCCCGCCGAGTCCGATCGGCAGCTCGCCCCCGCCGGGACGCACCTGGATGATCTCCTGGGGCTTCCCTTCCCAGGCGGCGGCCAGGAAGGCCGTCTGACCGTCCGGGGCAAAGCGCGCGTTGACGAAGTGGCCCCGGCGGTAGGTGAGGCGCTCGAAGCTGATCGGGCTCTCGCCGGCCCCGGAGCCGCTCGACGCCGGCAGGAGCCGCCCGAGCACGAGGCCGGCCAGGAGCGCGGCGAGGGACCAGAGCGCGACGGCCTTCCATCGGCGGACGGGCACGCCCGGAGCCGCGGCGGCCCCGGCGTCGTCCCTCCGCCCGGCGAGGAGGTCGTCGAGGACGAGCCGCGCGTCGGCGATGTCGTGGAGGCGGTTCTTCGGGCTGCGCTCGAGGCAGCGGCGGAGGAGCTGGCGGAGCGCCGGGGGCGTGGCCGCGGGGAGGGCGCCGAAGTCGACCTCGGTCTTCAGGACGCCGGCGAGCGTGTCGCTCACCGTGTCCGCCGCGAAGAGCGAGCGGCCGGAGAGCATCTCGAAGAGGACGACGCCGAAGGCCCAGATGTCGGCGCGCTTGTCGACGGCGCCGCCGCGGGCCTGCTCGGGCGACATGTACGCGGCCGTGCCGAGGATGACGCCGAGCTGCGTGCCGTGCGCGGCCGTCATCGTGGGCGAGTTCATGATGGTGGGGGAGCGCGCGAGGTCGGCGGCGGACGAGGCGCCCGGCGGGTCCATCGCCTTGGCGAGGCCGAAGTCGAGGACCTTGACCTTGCCGTCCACGGGGGCCTTGACGTTCTGGGGCTTGAGGTCGCGGTGGACGATCCCCTTCGAGTGGGCCTCTTCGAGCGCCTCGGCGATCTGCCGGGCAATGGAGAGACACTCCTCGAGCGCCAGGGGTCCCGCCGTGAGCCTCTCGGCCAGCGTCGGTCCCTCGACGAGCTCCATGACCAGGGCGCGGACGCCGTCCGACTCCTCGAGGCCGAAGATGGAGGCGATGTTCGGGTGGTGGAGCTGGGCGAGGAGCTGCGCCTCGCGCTCGAAGCGCGCGAGGCGGTCCTTGTCCTCCGTGAACGCCTCCGGCAGGACCTTGATCGCAACCTCGCGCCTCAGCTTCGAGTCGGTGGCGCGAAAGACCTCGCCCATGCCGCCCTCGCCGAGCTTGCCGGTGATCTCGTAAGGTCCGAGGCGGGAGCCGGGAGCGATCGTCATCGTGCGCACCGGCAGGGGGCTTGCCTTCGGCGCACATCCAACCGGCTCGCCGCCAGCCGAGAGGTTGTCTCATCCGCGAAAAGCGGTAGACGATGAGCGGTGGGGCCAGATCCTGGCCCGGTGTTGAGGTGCATCGGCACAATTCCTGGCGCGCCTGAATTATAGGGGGGGGGAGGACGCCCGGCGCAGCGGCTGGGCAAACTTTCACATCTATCAGGGTACCATCCCACCCGTTTGGTGCGCGCGAGGAGGCTCCCATGAAGCTGGCCGCCGGCCGGCGACTCGGCCCGTACGAGATCCTCGGCCCCATCGGGGCCGGAGGGATGGGGGAGGTCTACCGGGCGCGGGACGCGCGGCTGGACCGGACCATCGCGGTCAAGGTGCTCCCCGCGGAGCTGGCCGTTGACGAGGTCTACCGCCAGCGGTTCGAGCGCGAGGCCCGTGCCGCGTCGGCCCTCAACCACCCGCACATCGCGCACGTCTACGACGTCGGCGTCGACGAGGGGACGCACTTCATCGCCATGGAGTACGTCGAGGGCCAGAACCTGAGGGAGCTCCTCTCGCGAGGTCCGCTCGACGTGGATCGGATCGTCGACCTCGGGCAAGATGGCCTCGGCGCTGGAGGAGGCCCCCGGGGTGGCCTCGCGCGCAAGACCCTGGAGAGCGCGGCCGCACTCGACAGCCGGGTAGAGACCGAGGCGCGCACCCAGGCCGGACTCGTGGTCGGTACGGTTCCCTACATGAGCCCGGAGCAGGCGCTCGGCAAGGAGGTGGACCACCGGACCGACCTCTTCAGCCTCGGCGTCGTCCTCTACGAGCTGGCCGTCGGCCGCCTCCCTTTCGTCGGGGACACGGCGACGCAGACGATCGACCAGATCTGCCACGCCTCTCCTGAGCCCCTCTCGAGGTCGCGCAGCGACGTGCCTGCCGAGCTCGAGCGCATCGTCCGGAAGTGCCTCGAGAAGGAGCGCGACAGCCGTTACGCCACCGCCCGCGACCTCCTCGTCGACCTGCGCAACCTGCAGCGGGACAGGGCGTCGGGAGCGGGGGTGCGGACGGCTCCGGTGCAACAGAAGGGCAGACGCCTTCTCCTGGTCGGGGCGGCCGTCCTCGTCGCGGCCGTCGCCGTCGTGGCGGGTGCCCTGTACGGGAAGGCCCGCCAGGGCGCTTCGATCGGGTCGGTGGCCGTTCTCCCCTTCGAGAACGCGACCGGCGACCCCGCGAACGACTACCTGAGCGACGGGATCTCCGAGAACCTGATCAACAAGCTCTCGAGCCTTCCGGGGCTGCGGGTCATCTCGAGGCGGTCCGCCTTCGCCTTCAAGGGACAGAAGCTGAGTCCGGCGGAGATCGGCGCAAAGCTCGGAGTCGACGCCCTCCTCCTCGGCAGCCTCGCGCAGCGGGGCGCCAGCCTCGCCATCACCGCGGAGCTCGTACGCGTCCGCGACGAAACGCAGCTGTGGGGCGAGAAGTACGCGCGGAGCGCGGACGACGTCCTCGAGGTCGAGGGCGAAATCGCGACCACGATCGCGCGGACGCTGCGTCGCCAGCTGAGCGGGGAAGAGGCGGAGAGGCTCGCCCGCGCGGAGACCGACGACCCCGAGGCCTATCGCCTGTACCTCAGGGCCCGGAGCTTCCTCGTCGGCAACCAGCAGGAGATGGACAAGAGCATCGACCTCTTCCAGCAGGCGGTGGCGAAGGCGCCGGAGTACGCCCTCGCCCACGCCGGGCTCGCGGAGGCCCACACCCGCCAGGCGTTCCTCCGCGGGAGCGGGCGGGAGGAGCCGCTGCAGAAGGCCCGCGCGGCCGTGGAACGCGCGCTCGAGCTCGACCCCGATCTCCCCGAGGTTCACGCCGCGCTCGGCCTCGTTCGGTTCTATTTCGAATGGGACTGGGCGGGTGCGGAGGCGGAGTTCCGGCGGGCGATCGAGCTGAACCCGGGGAGCCGGGTCGGCCAGGAGGAGTACGGGTGGTTCCTGACCGCCCTGGGGCGCCTCGACGAGGGGCTCGCGCACAGCCAGGAAGCGGCCCGGCTCGACCCCCTCTCCGTCGGCCCGGTCCACGACATCGCGATCAACTACATGGTGCGGGGCGAGCTGGAGCAGGCGGCCGCGACCTTCCGGCGTGCGATCGACATCGACCCCAACTGGACGTGGGGCTACGTCAAGCTGGGCCGCACCCTCGCGATGCAGCGGAAGTGCCCCGAAGCGATGGCCCAGGCCGAGGTCGCCGAGAGGAGGATCGCGGACGGCGGCGCACCGCTCTCCCGCGCCTGGCTGGGCGCGACCTACGCGATCTGCGGCGAGGCCACGCGGGCCCGGCAGAAGCTCGACGAGCTCCACGCCCTCTCGAAGGAACGATACGTGGACCCGTCGACCTACGCCGACATCCACGCCAGCCTCGGCGAAATAGACGAGGCGCTGCGCTGCTACGAGAAGGCCTGGGAGGACCGGACGCCGAACATGGCCTACGCGTCGATTGCGTCCCGGATCAACCCCCGGCTCGCGGGCAACCCGCGCATCGAGGCGATCGTGCGCCGGATGAGCTTCCCGGAACCGAAGCGCTGACGGGACGACGAAGCTAGACTGACCGGGACGCGGGTCTCCCGCGAGTGGCGGCCAGGTTCACCGCAGGCGGTCGCCGAAGGGCTGAAATGAAGCGTCTCGCGTTCCTATTTCTCGTCGTTGCCGCAGGCTGGCCGCGATGCATCCTCGCCCAGGTGACGGCGGCACAGGGGGCCAACGCCGCGGAGGCCGGGAAGCAGACCGAGTTCGCTTCGCCGATGGTGCTCGACATTCCCTTCCCCGACTTTCAGAAGCTCCCGCCGGAGAAACCCTGGACCACGACGGAGGCCAGTCGGTACTTCTGCGAGGGAGTCGGCGTCGCGTCGCTGACCGTCATTCCCGGCAAGGCGAGGAAGACGTGGCTGCTCGACGGAAGCGGCAAGGAGCGGGTGGTGGAGTACATGCTGGAGATGAGCCTCCGGGTCCTCCCTTCCCAGGACCGCATCGTCGACCTGCTCGTCGAGCTCAGGCTCGGCGATCGGACGCTCGCGTCCACCGCCATTCGAGGCATCGATGCCGAGGAGGAGAAGGTGAAGCGGGCAAGGGCGAATCTCGTCGCCAGGGCCGCAGACGTCGCGTCGCTGTTCACCGGTGAGGCGAAGCCGATGCTGCGCCTCACGATGTCCGTGCACTGAAGACGGCCTCGCACGCGAGGGCACCTCAGCCGAGCACGGCGATGCACTCCACTTCCAGCATCAGACCCGGAGCGGCGAGGGAGGTACAGCCGATCCAGGTGGATGCGGGCGGCGCGGCCGCGGTCCGTCATCGCGGAGCGCTCATTTGCCGCGGCGCGCCCGGGGCGCGCGCCGGGACGGCGACCGCGCCGTCCCGGCGCGGGTCGCCCCCCGCCTCCCAGGCCCCGGCGCGGGCGTTCCAGCCGACCGCGTTCAGGGCGCCGAAATCGCCGACGTCGGGGCCGGGGGCGTAGCGCTCCAGGTCGGCGTACCCGACGGCCCAGAGGAGGTTGGCGTCCTCGAGGAGGTAGGGGAGCGCGAGCTCGAGCTTCGGGGGTTCCGGCGTGCGCCCCTCCGACCAGATCGACCTGGGAGCCGCGACCGCCTCGGCGACGCCGAGATGGCCGTCGACGTAGCCGACGGTGACGTTCGCGATCGCCGGGGGGATCCGGTTGCTCCCGGCCGCGCCGAGGACGAGGACGGGGCGGCCGTCGCGGACGAGGATCGTCGGCGACACCGCCGTCCGGCTGGCCGCGTTCGCCGCCAGGTAGGCCGGCGACGACGGGTCCTCCACGTTGTAGGTCTCGAGGAACCCGTTGTAGGGGAAGCCGAGGCCTGGCGTGACGTGGGCCGAGCCCCACGTGTGGCCGAGGCTCTGTGTCAGGGAGACGGCGTTGCCCTCCCGATCGACGACGGAGAGGTGCGTCGTGTCGCGGTCCGAGAAGGCGACGGAGCGCGCCGAGCGCGGGAGGTCGTCCTGCGCGAGGAGCCGGCCGAGGCGGATGAGGCGGGCCCTCTTCTCGCCGAAGGCGGCGGTGAGCCGCGGCGACCGCCAGGGCCCCTCGGCCACCTCTTCGCCGGCGAGCGTGGGGCCGGCGTCGGCGAAGGCGATGCGGGCGGCGTCGAGCAACAGCTGAATGCGGGCCCAACTCTGCTCGGCGAGGACCTCGGAAGGGAACGCCTGGAGGATGTGGAGCGTCTCGAGGACGAGCGCCCCGCCGCACGGGTCCGGGAGGGAGAGAACGTCGACGTCCCGGTATCGGCCGCGGAGCGGGCTCGTCACGATGATGCTCGCGGGGACCCGGGCGAGGTCGTCGGCCCGGAGGAAAGCGTCGTATCGCTTCAAGTCGGCGACGATCTCCGCGGCGATCCTCCCGCGGTAGAAGTCGTCGGGGCCGGCCTCGGCGAGTCGCCGGAGAGTCCGCGCGAGGTCGGGGTAGACGACCCTCTGCCCCACCGGAACCGTCACCGCGTTCGCCTCGGCGTCGCAAACACCGGTCAGGTAGAGGGGGCGCAGGATCGGGGCGCCCTCGATTCTGGGCGCGTACCTGGCGAGGAAGCGGTGGTCCGTCGCGCTCACGGGGGAGCCCGTCTCGGCGATCGCGATCGCCGGCGCGAGCAGCTCGGCCCAGGGCCTCGTGCCGAAGCGGGCGTGGGCCTTCGCGAGCGTCGCCACGGTGCCGGGAGCCGTCATCGCGAGTGGCCCGGACATCAGGTCCCTCCGATGCGCCATGCGGGCCCGGGAGATGCTGACGTGGCGCGGCGCGCGCAGCGGGGACAGGAACGCGACGTCCTCGCCGGCGGCCGTGTGGACGAGGATCCATGTGTTGCCGCCCAGACCGGAGGCGCCCGGCGCGGCGGATCCGAGCGCGAAGGAACCCGCGATCGCCGCGTCGATCGCGTTGCCCCCCTGCTCCAGGACCTCCACCGCGGCCCGCGACGCCTCCGAGCGGTCGGAAGCGACCGCCCCGTACGGGGAGATCGCGCCGATCGGGGCGAAGGGCGACCCGACCTCGCCCAGGGGGAGCTGTTTGGCCCCCGTGGCGGGCCGTGACGGGGTGACGGCCGCCGCGAGGGCGAGGAGGGCGGCGAGGGCGGCGACGTAAGGTCGGCGGCGGGTCGGGCGGAACGGCATCGCGCGGGATGACAGCCCCTTCGTCCCCGCGTGTCAATTGGAGCCCGGCGCGGTTCCAGCCTGGTGGGGAAAGGTCAGGGCCGACCTGGAGCGGGGCCGGCCCGGACTCACCTCCGCTAAGCTCCTCCGGCGAGGTCCGTCACATGGAGCAGAAGTCGTCGGTGATCGTCGTCGGGGCGGGTGTCATCGGCTGCAGCATCGCGTTCCAGCTGGCGCGGATGGGCCAGCGGGAGGTCGTGGTGCTCGAGCGGGAGGCCCTGCCGGGGACCGGCTCGACGGCCCGGGCGAACGGCGGCATCCGGGCCCAGTTCACGACGGAGGCGAACGTCAGGATGTCCCTCCTCTCGATGGAGATCCTGGACGCCCTCGAGGAGGAGATCGGCCAGCCCCCGGCCTACCGGAAGGCGGGCTACCTCTTCCTCACCGACAGCCCCGAGAAGCTCGCCGCGATGGAGCGGGCGGCAGCGTACCAGCGAGGCTTCGGCGTCGACGTCGAGGTCCTCGACGCGGACGGGGTCCGAAGGCGCGTGCCCTGGGTCTCAGGGGAACGGCTCGCCGGCGGGACGTTCGGGGCGCGGGACGGCTTCATCGACCCGGGCCGGCTCTGCGCCTTCTTCGCCTCCGCGGCGGCGCACGCCGGCGTCTCGTTCCGGTACGGGCAGGAGGTCGTCGCGGCGGAGGAGACGGCGGGCGGCTTCGTCCTCCGGACCGCCGACGGGAGCTCGCACGCGGCCCCCGTCGTCGTGAACGCGGCGGGCGCCTGGTCCGGGCGGGTCGCGGCCCTCCTCGGCGTCGAGGTGCCGGTCGAACCGGTCCGCCGGCACCTCTTCCTGACCGGTCCGGTCCGCGACCTGCCTCCGGAGATCCCGATGACGATCGACGCGGACACGGGCGTCCTCGTGAGGCGGGAAGGGGAGCGCGTCCTCGTCGCCTGGTCGAACGCGGACGAACCGGCGGGCTTCGATACGGCCTGCGATCCGGAGTTCCCTCTCCGATTCGCCGAGGCGCTCGAAGCGAGATTCCCGTCCGTCGCCGCGGCCGGGATCGACCAGAAGCGCAGCTGGGCGGGCCTCTACGAGGTGACGCCGGACCACCACGCGATCCTCGGCCCGGTCCCCGGCCGACCGGGACTCTTCCTCGCCACCGGCTTCTCGGGCCACGGCGTCATGCACGCACCGGCCGCGGGGCGGTGCGTGGCCGAGATGGTCCTGCGCGGGCGCGCCGAGAGCATCGACGTCTCGGCCCTGTCACTCGCGCGCTTCGCGCGAGGCGAGCTGATCCACGAGACGATGGTCCTGTGACGTGACCGGAGCCGGCGCCGGCGGCCGGAGCGGGCGCCGGACCTCCGATCTCGCGTTCGGGCGAGGCATCATGGACAATGCCCGGTGGTGGCGGCTCCGAGAGTCCTCTTCGTCTCACCCGGCTGGCCGAAGGGGCGCCTCTGGGGCGAGATGTCGTTCCGGTTCCCGAGCCTCTCCCTCGCCGTCGTCGCCGCGTCGACGCCGCCGCACTGGCAGACGGACCTCTGCGACGAGGGGTTCGGCCCCGTCGACGTCTCCACCGAGGTGGACGTCGTCGCGATCACCGGCATGACGGCGCAGGCCGTGCGGGCCTACGAGATCGCGGACGCCTTCCGGAGCCGCGGAAGGACCGTCGTCATGGGTGGCTTCCACGCGAGCAACCTCCCCGACGAGGCGCTCGGGCACGTCGACGCCGTCGTCGTGGGCGAGGCCGAGGCGGTCTGGCCGCAGCTCCTGGCGGATTTCGAGGAGGGACGCCTGCGGAAGGTGTACCGGGCGGACGCCCTGGTCGACACGGCCGCGATCCCGTTGCGCGGCGCTCGATCTTCGACGGGAAGGGCTACCTCCTGACGAACACCGTCCAGACGACGCGCGGCTGCCCGTACGACTGCGAGTTCTGCTCGGTGACGGCGTTCTTCGGCCGGAAGTACCGCAAGCGCCCCGTCGAGGCGGTTCTCGCCGAGCTCGGCGAGATGAAGAAGCGGGGCTCGTACGCCTTCTTCGTCGACGACAACATCGTCGTCGACCGGACGTACTCGCTGAAGCTCTTCCGGGGGATGAAGGCGCTCGGGCTCAGGTGGCTCTCCCACGCCTCGCTCGACCTCGCCGAGGACCCGGAGCTCCTGAAGGCGATCGGGGAGTCGGGCTGCATCGGTCTCTTCGTCGGCTTCGAGTCGCTCGACGAGGACGCGCTTCGGGCCATGGGGAAGAAGACGAACCGGGTCGCCGGCTACGTCGACGCGGCGAAGGCCTTCCGCGACAACGGCATCGGAATCCTCGGCTCGTTCGTCCTCGGCCTCGACGGCGACGGGCCGGACGTCTTCGAGAAGGTCCTCCGGTTCTGCGAGTCCGCGCGCATCCAGGCGGGGATCTTCCCGATCCTCACGCCCTACCCCGGGACGAGGGTCCGCGAGCGCCTCCTCGCCGAGGACCGGATCCTCTCGAGCGACTGGCGGAACTACGACATGGAGCACGTGAACTTCCGGCCGAAGGGGATGACCGCCGAGGAGCTGCAGGCGGGCTACGACTGGCTGATGGAGAGCTTCTACTCCTTCGGCTCGATGTGGCGGCGCCTCTCCTTCCATCGTTCCCTTCCGGCCTTCGGCCCGATGAACTTCGGCTTCCGCAGCGCCCTCCGGCGCAAGGTGGCCGATGCCTGACACGCCGCGCGAGAGGGAGAACGAGGCGTGAGGGTCCTGATGATCTCGGCGAACCGGGAGCGGGATCCCTCGCCCGTCTTTCCCCTCGGCCTTGCCTACCTCGCGGCCGCGATCGAGAAGGCCGGCCACGCCGCACGCCTCCTCGACCTCTGCTTCGCCGGGGACGTCGGCGCGGAGGTGTGCCGGGCTCTCGACGAAACGGTCCCCGGGGTCGTCCTCGTCTCGATCCGCAACCTCGACAACGTCACGTGGCCCTCCTCCCGCTCCTACGTCGACGGAGTCCGGGAGGTCGTCGCCCTCTGCCGCGACCGGGCGGTCGTCGTCCTCGGCGGCTCCGGCTTTTCGCTCGAGCCCGTGTCGCTCCTCGCGGCGACGGGGGCCCACTGCGGCGTCGTGGGAGAAGGGGAGGAGGTCCTTCCGTACCTCATCGAGCGCATCGAGGCGGGCGTGCCGCTCCAGGGTCTTCCCGGCGTCGTCGTCGCGGGAGACGGCAAGCCTGCGAGAGCGCGGATACCGGCGTCGGTCGGGACGCCGAGCCGGAGACTCTTCGACGTCTCGCGCTACCTGACCGAAGGGGGAGCGGCGAACGTCCAGACGAAGCGAGGCTGCCCCTTCGGCTGCGTCTACTGCACCTACCCGATCCTGGAGGGAAGCCGGGTCCGCACCCGCCCGGCGGCCGACGTCGTCCGCGAGCTGCGCGGCCTCGTCGACGAGCACGGCGTCGACTACGTCGAGTTCTGCGACGACATCTTCAACTTCCCCGAAGCGGCCGCGCGGGAGCTCTGCGAGGCGATGATCGCCGACGGCCTCCGCCTCTCGTGGTCGGCCTTCGTCAACCCGGGCCACCTCGACGCGCGGCTCCTCGACCTGATGGTGCGCGCCGGCTGCGACGCCGTGGAGCTCGGCACCGACTCGGGCTCACCCGCCATGCTCCGGAGCCTCGGCAAGTCGTTCACGGTCGAGGAGGTCCGGCGGTCGTCGCGCTTCTGCCGGGACGCGGGCGTCGCGACGGCCCACTACCTCCTCTTCGGCGGCCCCGGCGAGAACGACGGGACGATCGCCGAGAGCGTGGCCTTGATGGACGAGCTCGCGCCGGACGCGGTCATCGTGATGATCGGGATCCGGATCTACGCCGGGACCGGCCTCTACGAGGTCGCCCTTCGCGAGGGGGTCGTGTCCGAGGGCCAGAGCCTCCTCGAACCGGTCTTCTACCCGGCCGAGCCGGAGCT
This sequence comes from Holophagales bacterium, assembly GCA_016719485.1. Lineage (NCBI taxonomy): Bacteria > Pseudomonadati > Acidobacteriota > Holophagae > Holophagales > Holophagales bacterium. Next base: position 107,809 of record JADJZB010000031.1, on the reverse strand, counting down.
GCGCCGGATCGCGGAGCGGGTGGCCCAGGAAGCGGGCCGGCGCCGGACCTGGATCGTCCCCGGCCTCGACGTGAACACGTCCACGCGCGTCCTGGAGATGCTCCGGAGACGCCAGCAGCGAGGGCCGGTCTGGAAGGTGCTCGGACAGCGCGCGACGTGGCGCGGCCGGACGCGGCAAGCCGCGGAGGCGGGCGCCGGAAGCCTCCCGGGACAGGGGCGCGTCCCTCTCAGTTGACCGACAGGACGATCCCCAGCCGGGTCAGGGTCACGGGGTGGCGGAGAAGGCCGCGGAGCCTGATGGTCCCGCGAAACACCTTCGACGCGACGGCGCGGCCCGCCGCGTCGAAGAGGTAAGGAAGCCCGCCGACGATCCGCACGTTCGAGAGCTCGAGGATGGAGTCGGAGTCGGCGGTGACGCTGGTCCTCGTCCCCGGGAGAATCCCGTCGTGGACGACGCATCGCCCGCGGTCGAAGACCAGGGTCAGGGAGACGCCGGCGTCGGTCGCACAGAGTCCGACCGACCCCTTCATGCGGCAGAAGACCCTCTTCTTGTAGGCGTTCGACTCGGTATTCGCCCTGAGGAGCTCGGCCACCATGTTGGCGAGCCCGTTCTCCTCGGCGCTCCTGTCGACGGTGATTCCCGGCTCGGTCACGCGCGGACTCCGTTCCGGCGTCCTAGAACGCGGCCCGGTAGACCTCGAGCAGCTCGTCCGCTCCGAGGACCGTCCTGCCGTTGTAGATGATCGAGGCGTCGGCGAGGGTCGCCTCGGCCAGCTCGGGAAGGGCGCTCTCGGGCACGCCCTGCGAGGAGAGCGTCTGCGGCAGGCCCGTCTTCGCCGCGAGGTCGGAGAGGCGCTCGGCCACCAGCTCGGCGCAGGCCTCGTCGGTGAGGCCGTCGACGGCGATCCCCAGGGCGGCGGCCACGGGGCGGTAGGTGGCGGCCACCTCGGCGGCGTTGAAGCGGACGACGTGCGGCATGACGATGGAGTTCGCGAGCCCGTGGTGGATCCCGTAGCGCGCCCCGACGGTGTGGGCGATGGCGTGCACGAGCCCGACCTGCGCGTTCGAGAACGCGGCGCCGGCCATGTTCGAGGCGATGAGCATCTGCCCGCGGGCCACGAGGTCCTTGCCGTCCGCGACGGCGCGCGGCAGGAACTCGCGGATGAGGCGGATGGCGTGGAGCGCCAGGCCGTCGGCGATCGGCTCGTTCTGCTGGGAGTGGATCGACTCGACCGCGTGCGACATCGCGTCCATCCCCGTGGCGGCGGTGAGGCCCGCCGGGAGACCGACGGTCAGGTCGGGGTCGAGAAGCGCCGTGTTCGGGATGATGTTGTAGTCGCCGAAGAGGAGCTTCTGGTGCGCCTCGTGGTCCTTGATGACCGCGACGTAGGTCACCTCGCTCCCCGTGCCGGCCGTCGTCGGAATCGCGACGTGCGGCGTCTGGGGCCGCTTCAGGACCTGGAACCCCTCGTAGTCGCGGAGGGAGCCGCCCTCCTTGAGGACGATGGCGATCCCCTTGGCGGTGTCGATCGCGCTCCCGCCGCCGACGCTGACGATGCAGTCGGCGCCCCGCTCGCGCGCGAACGCGGCGCCCGCGTCGACGATGTGGACGCCCGAGTCCGGCACGACGCCGGAGAAGACGCCCACGCAGGTGTCGCCCAGCGACTTCTCGATGCGCCCGGGGACGTCGGTGCCTCTCGCCAGACCCTCGTCGGTCACGATCACGGCTCGCGAGCAGCCGAGGGCGCGAACCTCTTCCCTCACGTCCCGGGACGAGCCCGAGCCGAAGACGACCCGGGTCGTGTTCATGAAGATGAACGAGAGGCTCGAATCGTAGGTCATGGCTCGTCCAGGAACTTGGTCGGCACGCGCGTGGCGCAGGTGACGAGAGCCTGGGCCGCCTTGACGTTGCGGACGATGATCTGGAGGTTGCCCTTGAGCTTGAGCTTGCCCTGCATCATCCCCTTGACCGGCTCGAGCTCCTTGTGGATGACCTGCTTCCATCTGGCGTAGTCGCCGAAGATGCAGAAGGGCGCGGTCTGCGCTTCCTCGACCGTGCAGTGGTGCGCCTCGCGGCAGACCCCCTCGTGGAGGTCGAGCCAGATGCCGTACGCGTCGGCGAGCCCGATCTCGGGCTGCGCGTTGACGACGAGGGCCGTCACGCCGTACGTCCACGGCTTGCCGCCCTCCTTGTACTCCGGGCTCTCGTTGATGGCCGTGAAGAAGGCCGTGACCCACTCTTCGGAAGGGAACTGAATCGACATGCTTTCCTCCGCAGTCCGCCGTGCTTCTAGGTTTCCTGGTGAAGGGCCACGCCGACTTCGGCGAGGCCCGCCTGCTCCAGAACCGCCCTGTGCGGCCGTCCGCTCTCGTCGAGGCCGCGCTCCTCGTAGTACTCGCGCAGCAGCAGCGCCTCGTCGGGGACGAGGCCGGCGGCCGCGCCGTCGGGAACCGGCGTCCGGATCTTCAGGGGCAGGCGGTCGTCGGCCCGCGTCACCCCCATCAGGTTGTTCAGGGACCGCTTCAGGAGCCAGAGGCGCTCCCCGGTGCGGCGGTACTCCTCGACGGAGTAGTCGGCCCAGCCGGTCACGGCCCGGATCGCCCGGACGAGCTCGTCGAACTGGTAGCACCACATCTCGAACTCGCAGAGGGCGAGCGCGTTCAGCGGGAGGCCGAGGTCCTCGCCGATGCGCACCATCGGCGCTTTCCCTCGCTCGTCAGGCCGTCGTAGTTCTCCTCGAGGCCGACGTCCTCGTAGGAGGCCAGCCCGTGCTCGATGGCCTCGACGAGGTGGGCCTTGTGGCAGGCGCCGCGGTAGGAGGTCATGTACGAGAGGGCGAGCCCGTGCGACCCGCGGGGGTCGTGCATCGGGATCTCGAGGCCCTTGATCTCTGCCGTCAGCTCTTCCGAGCCGCGCCCCAGGCGCCGGGCCGCTCCGCGGCTCCCCTCGGCGAGGAGGTCGCCGATCCCCTCCCGGCGTGCGATCTTGTGCAGCATCGCGATGGCGCCGTCCACGTCCCCGAACTCGAGCGCGATGCCTCCCGTGTCCTCGAGCGTGAGGAGCCCCTTCGAGAAGCAGTCGTAGGCCCACGCGATGGTGCACCCGGCGGAGATCGAGTCGACGCCGTAGCGGTTGCACCACTCGTTCGACTTGATCACCCCGGCGAGGTCCTTCTGGGCGAGCATCGTCCCGAAGGAGGCGCACGTCTCGTACTCGGGCCCGGGGCCCACCGCCATCTTGTACGGGCCGTCGGGGACCTCGACCTCGCGGCGGCAGGCGATCGGGCAGGCGTAGCAGGCGAGGCCACGCTTCAGGTAGGTCTCGGACATGGTCGGGCCCGAGAGGGCGTTCGAGAGCTCGAAGTCCTCGCCGCGGGACCAGTTCGCGATCGGGATGTCGCCGATCATCATCCCGAGGTCCATGGCCGAGTCGGTGCCCATCTCCTTCAGGGCCTGGGCGGGCACGGCCTCCGAGATCTTCCCGAGCAGCTCCTTGCAGATCGCCTTGTAGGCGACGGGATCGGCGATCGGGACGGTCCCCTCGCCGCGGCAGACGATCGCCTTCAGGCGCTTGCTCCCCATGACCGCGCCCATCCCGGTGCGTCCGACGAAGTCGTGCTTGTTGTTGGCGATGGCCGCGAAGCGGACGAGGTTCTCGCCGGCCTGACCGATGGAGAGGACGCTGGGCCGTTTCTTGCCGGCCATCGTCTCCCGAAGGCGGTCCGTCGTTTCGTAGGTGTCGAGGCCCCAGAGGTCGGTCGCGTCCCGGAGTGCGACCTCGCCGCCGTCGAGGACGAGCATGACGGGCCTCGGCGACTGGCCGGTGAAGACGAGACCGTCGACGCCGCAGCGCTTGAGGGCCGGGGCGAAGTCGCCGCCGCAGCTCCCTTCGCCCCAGATGCCGGTCAGCGGCGAGCGCGCCGCGACGGCGAAGCGGGAGCTCCCGGGCACGAGGGTCCCCGAGATCGGGCCCGTCAGGACGAAGAGGTCGTTGTCGGGCCCGAGCGGATCGGCCGTGTACTTCCCGCGAAGGAAGAACAGCCAGGCTGCCAGTCCGCTCCCGCCGAGGTACTTCCTCCGGACCTCGTCCGAGACCGGGAGCTCGCTGATCGAGCCGTGGGCGAGATCGACCTCCAGGTACCTGCCGACGTAACCGCCCATGCGTTCCAGCTCCTCTCTTCCGTTCGGGATCGAAGCCCGGACGAGTGTATGACGCGTCTTCCCGGGTGGTTTCTGTGAACGGTTCTCGAACGAACGGGGGCCTCTCATGAAGCTAGGCGCCGCCGTACCGGATGTCAACAGGCGAGTCCCGGCGTTGACAGCCTGCGGGCCGGTGCTAGCGTTCCTGGCGGAGGCGACGTCGATGCCGAGCATTCTCGTGACGCTCCCCGCACCGCTGCATCGCGCGGCCGGAGGGGTGGGCGAGCTGGTGGCCGAGGGCGAAACCCTCGCGCTCGCCCTCGCTGCGCTGAGAGGGAGCCGGCCCGCCGTGACGCGCCTGTTCCTCGAAGAAGGCAACGCCCCGCGGCGCGGGGTGAGCCTGTTCCTGAACGGGCGCGACGTGCGGACGCTCGAAGGGCTCGACACACCCCTTCAACCGGGGGACCGCCTCTCGGTCGTGCTGCTCATGGCTGGGGGGTAGCATGCCGAGAGCCGCCGTACTGGTCCTTTCCCTGGTCGTTTCGATCCTGGCCCCCGCGGCCCGGGCGGTCGAGCCGATCACGAACGCCGAAGCCGTCCGGATGACGTCGAAGGTGCTCGGCGAGGAGCGGACGATCCTGGTCTCGATCCCGCGCGGGTACGAGAACGGGGAAGGGCGCTTCCCGGTCCTCTACCTGACCGACGGGGACGCGCACCTTCTCCACACGCGCGGCACGGTCGACTTCCTGGCCCGCAACGGCCTGATGCCGGACCTGATCATCGTCGGTGTCACGAACACCGACCGGACCCGCGACCTGACCCCGACCCGGGCGTTTCGCCGTCAGGCCGACGGAACGACCGCGCTCGTCCAGGGCAGCGGCGGCGCCACGAAGTTCCTCGACTTCTTCGAGAAGGAGCTGATCCCGTACGTCGAGGCGACCTATCGGACCGAACCCTTCCGCCTCTTCGCAGGGCACTCGCTGGGCGGCCTCTTCGCGCTTTCCGCTCTCGTCGAGAGGACCGGGCTCTTCAACGCGACCATCGCCGTCTCACCGAGTCTCGACTGGGACGACGACGTGATCCTCCGCCGGACCGCGAAGTTCCTCGAGGGCCGCAAGGAGCTCCGGCACACGCTCTTCGTCACGATGGCCGACGAGGAGGCGGGCGACCTGCCCCCGACCCGCTTCGAGCGCCTCCGAAAGACGCTGAAGGGCGCGAAGGCCGCGGGCTTCGTCCGGGCCACGGAGCTGATGGAGGACGAGGACCACGGCAGCGTCGTCCTCCGCTCCCACTACGACGGCCTCCGGAAGGTGTTCGAGGGCTGGCGCCTTCCACGGGACCGGAAGGCGGGTGGCTACCCGGGGACGCTGGACGCGCTGAAGAAGCACTACGGGCAGCTCTCGGAGCGGCTCGGATACGCCGTCAGGCCGCCGGAGCTCACCGTGAACCTGGTCGGCTACCAGCACCTCCTCCGAAAGGACGTGAAGGGCGCCCTCCCGTTCTTCCTCTGGAACGTCGACCTCTACCCGGAGTCCGCGAACGTCCACGACAGCCTGGGAGAGGCCCTCGAAACGGCCGGAAAGAACGCGGAGGCCCTCGCCAGCTACGAGAAGGCCGTCGAGGTCGCGAAGAAGCTCTCCGACGCACGACTCGAGGTCTTCGTACGCAACCGGGACCGGCTGGCCGCCGCGGCTGGAAAGTAGCGGAGCGCCGGGGCATCGGGGAGGAACCGGTTCGAGGCCGTCAGCGTGCGGCGCGAGGCCGCATGTCCTGCGCCCGCACCCTGCGATCCTGCCGGGCCGTCCAGCTGATCCCGTCGCTCACGGCATAGAGGTTGGACCTCACGACGAGCGGGATCGCCGGTAGATCCTCACGAAGGATGGCGAGCGCGTCGCTCATCAGCTCCTGTCGCCGGTACGGGTCGAGGACACGGCCGGCCTCGTCGACGAGCCCGTCGAATGCGGCGCTCGCGTACCCGGAGGTGTTCAGCGCACCCGAGGAGGCCGAGCGCGAGTGAAAGACGGCGTCGAGGAGGTCCGAGGCGTCGCCCGTCCCCGCCGTATACGCGAATCCGCAGAGGTCGAGGTCGCGCCGCAGCCAGCGCGCGTGGTAGTCGTCCCACGGCAGCGTTTCCAGCCGGACCCGGATCCCCGCTTCCCCCAGGAGCGTACCGAGACGCGCACCGAGGGTGGCCTGTGTGTCGGGAAGGACGAGCGTGGCGTCCATCCCCGTGGGGTGACCGGCTTCGGCGAGGAGGGCCCGCGAGCGGGCGAGGTCGTGCCGCCACGGGCGGGACGGCGGCGCGTACCCGAAGACGGCGCCGGGGACGAACTGATCCGCGTTCACCGTGTACTCGCTCTCGGCGGCGTCGATCATCCGGGACCGGTCGATCGCGAGGGCGAACGCCTCGCGGACCCTCCGGTCGGCGTACGGGCTTCCCTCGCGAAGCGAGAAGCCGAGGAATGCCACGCCGAGGCCGATGCGCGCGGCCAGCGTCACCCCTTTACGGCTCCGGGCCCACGAGGTGAACTCGAACGGGAACCTGGAGACGACGTCCGCCCGGCCCTCGACGATGGCGTGCGCTCGCGACCGGGCATCGGGCAGCGGCACGACCCGGACGCGGTGAAACGCGGGGCGAGGTCCCCAGTACCGGTCGAACGCTTCTCCCTCGAGGGCCTCGCGAGGGGCACCCGAGACGAACCGGTACGGGCCGGTTCCCACCGGGCGAGAGATGGCCCGGTCTGCGGTCGACCTCGGCACGATGGCCACGAAGGCGAGCTTGTTGAGGAGGAGAGGGGAGGGCGAGGAGGTGATCACCTCGACCTCACGGGCGGTGAGGGCGGTCACGCTCGTGACGTTCTGGAGGTAGTGGACGACCTGCGAGCCTGGCAGGCGCCCGGCCCGCCTGAGGCTGAGGACGACGTCCTCCGCGGCGAGCGGCGTGCCGTCGTGGAAGAGGACTCCTTCCCTCAGGGTGAAGCGCCAGACCGTGTCGGTGGGGTTCGTCCACTTCACGGCGAGCTCGGGCCGGATGCTGAGGTCCGGGCCGAAGGCGACGAGCCGCTCGTAGAAATGGGAGAGCGCCGAGTGCGTCGACTCTTCGTCGTGGAGGTGCGGATCGAGACCGGTTGCGGACGTGACCTGGCCGATGACGACGGTCCGCGGCTCGGACTCGGGAGCGCGCTGGCAGGAGGCGGCGAGCAGGATCACCGCGAGGCTCCCGGCGAGGACGGGGCGGATGTTCATTCCCAGGAGAGCAATGACAAATTCTAACCGCGCACGGTCGTCGCGCCGTCGCACATTCTCGAGGGGACGTGAGGTCGACGGCGCAGCCTCACGTCGGCCCACTGCCGCCAGCCGTCAATTTGCAGGTCGACGGTTGCGCGGAGCAGGAAGGGAATCAGACGACGCGGATGCGTCCCGTCCCCGGCCCGGTGAAGCGCCCGATGCGCCGGGCCTCGGGAACGCCCTTCTCCCCCAGCGCCGCCAGGAGCGCCTCGCACCGGGCGTCCGGGACCGAGACGAGGAGACCGCCCGAGGTCTGCGCGTCGGCGAGGAGGACCTTGTCGACGCGCGAGAGGGCGGGCGCGAAGTCGACGTGGGGCGAGACGTGCGCGAGGTTCTCGAGCGTGCCGCCCGGGACGACGTCGGCGGCCGCGAGCTCGCGGGCCGGGTCGATGATCGGGACCGCCGCCATTTCGACCTCGGCGTCGAGGCCGGACGCCGCCGCCATCTCGCGGAGGTGCCCGAGGAGCCCGAAGCCGGTCACGTCGGTGCAGGCGGAGACGCCGGTCTCCAGCATCGCCTCCGCCGCCGCGCGGTTCAGCGTCCGCATGACGGCGACGATGCGCCGGGCCACGTCGTCCCCGGCTTGCCCGCGCTTGACGGCCGTCGCGAGGATGCCGGTGCCGATCGGTTTCGTCAGGACGAGTGCGTCTCCCGCGTGGGCCGAGGCGTTCGTCAGGACGCGGCCGGGGTGGACGACCCCCGTGACGGCGAGGCCGAACTTCGGCTCGGTGTCGTCCACGGTGTGCCCGCCGAGGATCGGGATCCCGGCCTCGCGCGCGACCTCGGCCGCTCCCGCGAGGATCCGTTCCAGGACGGAGAGGGGGAGCCGGCGCGAGGGGAAGGCGACGACGCTCAGCGCGAAGAGCGGCCGCGCCCCCATCGCGTAGACGTCGCTCAGCGAGTTCGCGGCGCTGATGGCGCCGAAGTCGAACGGGTCGTCGGCGATCGGCGTGAAGAAGTCGACGGTCGAGACGATCGCGAGGTCGTCGGTCAGCCGGTAGACGGCCGCGTCGTCGGAGTGCTCGGGGCCGACGAGGACGGCGGGGTCCGTCACCTTCGGGAGGGACTTCAGCACCGTCTCGAGGTCCTGCGGCCGCAGCTTGCACGCGCAGCCCATGCCGCGGGTGAAGCGGGTCAGCCTCACGGGGCCGTCGCCCTCGGGCATCGCCGGGGCGGCCGGGAGGTCGGGGCGCATCCGGTGCACGGCCTCGGCGACGACCCGGGCCGCCTCGTCGACCATCGACGGGGTCGTCCCGCGGCCGACGGAGAAGCGGACCGTTCCCATCGCGTACTCGAGCGGAACGCCCATCGCCTGGAGGACCGTCGAGACCTCGACGCCGGCGGCGTGGCAGGCCGCGCCCGCGGACGCGGCGACCTTCGCCCCGATTTCCGTCAGGAGCGCGCCCGCGTCGACGCCCGGGAAGCCGACGCTGAGCGTGTTCGGGAGGCAGCGCTCCCACGGGCTGTTCCGGCGCAGGCCCGGCACCTCGCGGGAGAGCGCTTCGAAGAGACGCTCCCGGAGCTCCTCGAACCGGCGGGCGTCGTGCGGGAGCCTCCGCGCGGCGACCTCGCACGCCTTTCCGAGGCCGACGATCTCGAGGACGTTCTCCGTGCCGGCGCGCCGCCCCGCCTCGTGGGACGCCCCGTGCAAGAGGCGGGGAAGCTCGATGCCGGAGCGGATGTAGAGCGCCCCGACGCCCTTCGGCGCGTAGAGCTTGTGCCCGGCCAGCGTGAGGAAGTCGACGCCGAGGGCCCCGACGTCGACCGGCACCTTTCCGATCGACTGGGCCGCGTCCGTGTGGACGAGGACGCCCTGGTCGTGCGCGAGGCGGGAGATCTCCGCGAGGTCCTGGATCGTCCCGACCTCGTTGTTCGCGTGCATGACCGAGACGAGGATCGTCTCGGGCGTCAGCGCCTCGGCGACGTCGCGCGGGTCGACGCGCCCCGACCCGTCCACCGGGACGCGGGTGATCCGGAAGCCCTCCTCCTCGAGGACGGCGCACGGCTCGAGGATGGCCGGGTGCTCGACGGACGAGGTGACGACGTGCCGCCCCTTCGCCCGGAGGAGGCGCGCGACGCCGTGGAGGACGGTGTTGTTCCCTTCCGTCCCGCCGCTCGTGAAGACGATCTCCTCGGCCCTCGCGCCGAGGAGCGCGGCGACCTGGCGCCGCGCTCCTTCGACGGCGGCGCGCGCTTCAGCACCGAAGGCGTGGCTGCTCGATGGGTTCCCGAAATGCGTCGTGAGGTACGGGAGCATCGCCTCGGCGACTTCGGGGTCCGGGGGCGTCGTGGCGTTGTAGTCGAGGTAGATCGGGCGCTCGGACATGCGCCGATTATTGGGGCAGGCGACGCGCGTCCTGGAGAAAAGCGGGTGCCGGAGGGCCGCCTTCACCTCCGGCACCCGGCGTGTCAGGGGAACGTGAACGTGCAGGCCTGGACTTCCGCGGCCGGCGAGACGTCGAGGAGCCCCGCGCACTTGCTTCCGGTCGTCGCCTGCGCCGCGTAGCTGAACCGGATCGTGGACGGGCTCCCCGTGCAGGTGGCTGCGTGCTTCACGAAGAGCGTGTACGTTCCCGGCGGGAGGCCGGTACCCTGGTAGATGACGCTCTCGGTGCGGTTCCCCGTACCGCAGGCTGCGGGGAGCCTCCGGCCGCCCGGCTGGGTGGCGACGTCGATGCCTCCGGGACCGGCGACCCGGACGTCCAGGTCCGAGTCTCCCGACCAGCTCGCCGTCGCGCCGAGGAACTGGGGAGTGCCCTGCGGGTCGACCCGCACGCTCGCGACGTTCGCGTTCGTCGCGGTGCCCCCCTTGCCGTCGGTGGCCGTGACGGACACGGTGAACGTACCGGCCGTCTGGTAGGTGAAGGTCGCGTTCGTCCCCGTCGCCGTCGCCGGGCCGAAGTTCCACGTCACGGTGACCGGGTCGTTGTCGGGGTCGGAGGTTGTCGCCGAGGCCGTCACCTGGAGCGGGACGGCTCCGTAGAGCGGGGTCACGGTCGCCGAGCCGATCGTCGGATTCCGGTTCGCGGGGGTCTCGTCGCCTCCGCCGCCGCTGGACGCCGCTACGGCCACGCCCACGCCCACAGCCGCGACGCCGGCGCCGATGCCGACGATCGCGCCCGTCGAGAGCCCTCCCGTCTTCACGGCCGCGGCGGCGCCCACCTTGGCTGCGGTGCCCGCTCCGGCCGCCGCGCCCGTCCCGGAGGCCAGCGCCACGGAGAGAGCCACCACGGCGCCCGTCACGAGGATGACCTTCGCGATGTCGTCCTTGTTGAACCCGGAGGGGACGGGAGCCTGGCCCGCGCGTGTGAGGCCGATCGTCAGCCCCGGCTTCGGCGCCGCGGGCCCGACAACGCCGGGCGATACCGCCCGCTCGTCGCGACAGACCGTCTTGTCCGTCACGGGCGGCGCGTAGTCCGGCGTCTTCTTCGGATGGCTCTCGCGATCGAGCGCCTGGACGAAGTAATCGATTCCCGTGAGGCCGGGAAGCGGCCGGGGCAGCTCGGCCACGACGTCTTCGGGTGCCCGCGGCCTCATCACGACGTAGTAGAAGTCCTCGGTGCCCGAGGCCCGGAAGAAGACGAAGCTCTGCTCCATCTCCTTGCCCGGCAGGACCCGGGCGTCCACGAGGGCGCGCGCGTCCGTCGAGAGGCACTTCAGCGGGTCGTGGGCGATCGAGAGCCGCGTGCTCTCGCCGGGCGCGGCCTTCTTCACGACCGGGTCCGCCTGGGGTGCCGGCGCGGCGAAGGCGCCGGAGGCGAGCGACACGGAGAGGAACGCCGCGGCGGCCTGCCGGACGGAGGACGGGACCCTGGGGAACGGCAGCGCGTATCTCACTTGAAGTCCTCATCGAAGCGCACGACGACGGGCCTGTCGGAAAGGATCCTGGCATCGAGGGTTTCCGGGAAACCCTGCGGAAGGAACGCGGAGAGGTCGAGGCGGGGCGACTCGCCCGCAGAGAGGGCGATGCGCCGCTCGACGACGAGGACGCCGAAGCGTTCGAGCCGGAGGAAGACGGTCGCCGCTTCCTCGGCATGCAGCCTCAGCGCGGGCCTCCGGCCCGAGCCGAAGCGGAGGCCGTCGACCGACGCTGCGAGGGCGGGCTCGACGTCGCCGCCCGGCGCCCTGGCCGATCGGGCGGGAGACGTGGCCGCCGTGACGGTCACCATGGTGAGCGTCGAGAGGCTGGAGCCGGACCCGTTCGTCGCCATGAGCCTCACGAGGTAGACGCCAGGCGCGGCGAACGCGAAGCGCGGGTTCTGCACGGAGGAGAAGCCGGCGTTCCCGAAGAACCACGCCCACGCCGTGGCCTGAGGGCTCGAGGTGTCGGTGAAGGCGATCTCCTCGCCGACCCGGGCGGACGTCTTCGAGGCGCTGAACGACGCGCCCGGCGGCGCCAGGGAGTAGGTGGCGCTGCTCGATTCCGTGCTCGGCCCCTGCTCGGGTACGCAGGCGTACGACCTCACGAAGAGCGTGATCGGGTCGAGCCTCCCGCGCGGTGCGATCCTCTCGACGCTCGTCTGGGTGGTCGAGGCGAAGGCCTCCGAGTTGATGCGCCACTCGAACCGCGAACCGTAAGACTGGGCCGACCACCGGGCGGTGAGGAAGTCCGTGGCCGTCACCGGTGCCGCCGGCGTTCCCGTCGGGACGATCTCCGGCGAGAGGGGCGGGATGGGAGGCGGGCAGGCGACGAATCGCGCCGAGCCGGCGCCGCGTCCTCCGCCGAGGATCGGCACCGCGAAGGGCTGTGCAGCGGACCGCGTGAACGGGGCCTTCACGAACAGCCCCGGCAGGCCGCCGCCCTGGCCGCTCGCGTCCTTGCCGCTGTTGCCGGTGATGAGGGCGAGCTGTCCGTCGTTCGAGATCGCCACGTCCTCGAAACCGGTCTCCGAGGTCACGAAGGCCTGGGGCAGGGCGATCTCCTCCACCGCCGACCCGCTCCCGAAAGGCGCCGCGATGGAGAAGAGGCGCGGAGAGAACGCGCTGACGACGAGGCACCGCTGTCCGTCGGGGGTGCAGTTGATCCCGTCGAGCCCGTCCGTGCCCGGGATGGTGAGGGCCTCCGGGACCGAGGAGGCCGAGAACGGAGCGCGGAAGACGTAGACGCGGCCCGCGTCCGGCGAGGTCGCCGTGGTCAGAATCGTGCTCCCGTCGGGCGTGATCGCGATGGCGCCGCTGCCGAGGTTCTCGACGGGCATCCGGAACGCGACGGAGGAGTACGGAGGATCGAGGACGTTCACCCAGCCCTGGATCGAAGCGGGCGGGTTCTCCGGATCGAAGCTGGGGCGCGTGAGAATGAAGGCCCGTCCGTTCCGGTCGAAGACGATCGCCTGCGTCTGGTAGGAGGCGACGTGCCCCTCGATGGCGAGAGGCGTGATCACGGGGTTGTCGAACGGCGCCCGGATCAGGGCGAACGTCGGCCGCCAGTTCGGGCTGCTGTAGGTCGAGCCGGCGCCGATCATCACGTCGAGCCTGGGAGAGACCGCGATCGTTCCCGTGCCGTCGTAGGCGCCCGTCGTCGGGATCGTCCTCACGAGCGTCCCCGTCGAGACCTGGACCACGTGGAGGCGGAAGCGGTTGAAGTCGGCGATGACCGCCTGGTCGCTTCCGATCACGGAGACGCCGTGCGGGAAAGCATCCTGCGGCAGGCCGGTGACCGCGCGCTGCTCGGGCGTGGGCAGGTTCGTCCCCGGAGAGGGGAGCAGGACGGCGAGGTTCCCGTCGCCCGCGGTTCCGAAGATCGCCTGCGCCGCGGCTGGAAGGGCCCCCAGGGCGAGGAAGAGGCCAAGGGCCGGGACGAGGACGCCACGCGAAGGACGATCACGCATCGCATACCTCCAGGACGGTTCTTTCCGTGTTGCTGCCGGGACTATATGCCGGATTTGAAAGCCCGTCTCAGGAGTGACTCGGGTCACATTCAGGTGCGGAGATCGGCAGAGAAGGGCACCTGTTCTTGCTAGCCTCCGCAGCACGTGAGCAACGCGAGGGGAGCCGGGACGCCGCAGCTGGTCCGCGCGTGGGGCGTGGGGGACTGCGTCCTCTTCGTCGTCGGGTCGATGGTCGGAACGGGGATCTACCTCTCGGCCGGAAACGTCGTCCGGAAGATCCCGTACCCGTCCTGGATCCTCCTCGTCTGGCTCGTCGGAGGCTTGCACGCTCTCGCCGCAGGCCTCACGTACGCCGAGCTCGGAGTCCGCCGGCCGGGCGCCGGCGGGCCCTACGACTACCTCCGCGAGACGTTCGGCGACCTCACCGCGTGGCTCTTCACCTGGGCGTTCTCGTTCGTCGTCATGACCGGCGCCGGGGCCGCTCTCTCGACCGGGCTCGCCGAGTACGTCGGGGCCTTCTTCCCGGCGCTCGGGACCCGCGTGCCCGCCTTCTCCCTCGGGCCGCTCGACGTCTCGCGCGGGCAGCTCGTCGCCGTCGCCCTCTGCTTCGCGGCGACGGCGTGGAACATGCTCGGAATCCGCGAGGGAGGGACGCTCAACAACGTCCTGACGGTCCTGAAGATCGGCCTCCTCCTCGCGTTCGTCGGCGCGGGTTTCGCCGCCCCCGCCGCGAAGCTGCCGCCGGTCGAGGCCTTCGCGATGCCGTTCTCTCTCCCGATCCTCGCCTCGGCGGGGGCCGCGCTCGCGGGAGCCCTCTGGGCGTACGACGGCTGGGTCGGCCTGTCGGCGCTCGGCGCCGAGGTGAAGGACCCCCGGAAGGACATCCCGGCCGGGCTGTGGGGCGGGGTTCTCGTCGTCGCCGGTCTCTACCTGGCGGCCAACCTCGTCTACCTCGCGGCGGCTCCCGTGTCCGCGCTCGGCGCCTCGCCCCGGGCCGCCGAGACGGCGATGCAGGCCCTCTTCGGGCCGGGCGCCGCCCACTGGCTCAACCTGGCAATTCTCGTCTCCATCGCGGGCTCGCTCGTCGCCAACATCATCCCCGGTCCGAGGGTCGCCTACGCCGCGGCCGTCGACGGCCGCCTGCCGCCGAGGTTCGGGAGCCTTCACCCTCGCCACGCCACCCCGGCCTTCGGGCTCATGGTCCAGGCGCTCATCGCCGCCGCGCTCGTGCTCTCGGGAACGTTCGACGGGCTCGTGGCGACCGTCGCCTCGTTCGGCACGTTCTTCTACGCGCTCGGCGGCGCCGCGATCTTCGTCTACCGGCGTCGCGAGCCCGACGCCGCCTGGAAGATGCCCGGCTACCCGTGGGTCCCGGCCCTCTACGTCGGCTCGTCCGTGGTCTTCGCGGTGACCATCGCGATCGATGCCCCGAAGGACGCCCTGCGCGGCGCCGTCGTCCTGGCGGCGGGCGTCGGCGTCTACCTCTGGGAGGGGAGGCGGCAAAGGGCGCGGAAGCCGGCCTGAACGGTCGCGTGCCGATCTAGACTCGATCGTTCATGCGGCCGCGCCTCCGCTTCCTCGACGACGCCCTCGCCGACCGGATCCTCGACGAGGCCCGCTCCGTCCTCGCGACGCTCGGCGTGGAGCTGCACGACGCCCAGGGGCGCGACCTCCTCGTCGCGCACGGCGCCACGGTCGCGAGTGGCGGAAAGAGGGTCCTCATTCCGGCGGACCTCGTCGATCGCGCCCTCGCGACGGCGCCGCGCGCGTTCGCCCTCTACGACGTCCTCGGGAACGCCACGCACGACCTCTCCGGCGAGAACGTCCACTTCACGCCCGGCTCGGCGGCGATCCGCGTCCTGGACCCGGCTACCCGGGTGCTTCGCGAGCCCGTCACCGCGGACTACGTGAGGTACGCGAAGCTCGTCGCGGGCCTGCCGCACCTGGCGGCCCAGAGCACGGCGTTCGTCCCGTCGGACGTCCCGCCCGGAATCTCCGACAGCTACCGGCTCTTCCTCGGCCTCCTCCACTGCGAGAAGCCTGTCGTCACCGGGGCGTTCTCCGCCGAGGCCTTCCGCGTGATGCTCGACCTCCAGCTCGCCGTCCGCGGCACGCCGGAGGCGCTCCGCACCAGGCCCCTCGCCGTCTTCACCTGCTGCCCCACGTCGCCGCTGGCGTGGAGCGAGGCGACGGGCCGCAACCTCCTCGACTGCGCCCGGGCGGGAGTCCCGGTCGAGATCGTCGCGGTGCCGCTCGCCGGCTTCCTCTCCCCGGTGACGCTCACCGGGACGCTCGTCCAGGGGGCCGCCGAGAACCTGAGCGGCGTCGTCCTCCACCAGCTCGCCGCGCCGGGAGCGCCGCTCCTCTGGGGCACCTCCGCCGCCGTCTTCGACATCCGCTCGGAAGGGGCCGCGACCGGGGCGATCGAGACGGCGATGCTGACGTGCGCGATGGGGGAGCTGGGCAAGCGGCTCGGTCTGCCGACGCAGGGCTACGCGGGTGTCTCCGACGCCAAGGAGCTCGACGCCCAGGCGGGCCTCGAGACCTCGTCGGGCGCGCTCCTCGCCGCGCTCTCCGGGATCAACAGCATCTCGGGGCCGGGCCTCCTCGACCTCGACAACGGATTCAGCCTCGAGAAGCTCGTCGTCGACCACGAGATCTGCGGGATGGCGCTTCGACTGTCGCGCGGTATCGAGCCCCGCGACGACTTTCCCGCGCTGCCGCTTCTCGGCGAGCTCCTCGCCGAGAAGCACCTCCTCATCGCGCGCCACACGCGGCGTCACCTCCGCAGCGAGATCACCTTCCCGGGGCCGGCGATCGACCGGTCGAGCGAGGCCCGGTGGCGCGAGGACGGCGGAGAAACGGTGCTCGCGCGGGCCGCCCGCGAGGTGGAGCGGCTCGTCGCCGCGTGGATCCCGTCCCGGCTGCCGGACACCGTGAAGCGGGATCTCGCCGGGGTGATGGAAGCCGCAGCGAAGCGGGCGGGGCTCGACGGGCTTCCGGCGCGGGGCGACGCGTGAGAAGGGTCCTCCACATCGACACGGCGGACATCCTCCCGTCGAGGCGCCGGGTCCTGCTGCGCGTCGGCGTCCCGGTGGACCGGATGCCCTCGTCGCGAACCCTCGCCCTCGTCAGGGAGGCCGTCGGCCTCTTCGTCGACGAGGCCCGGCCCGTCGGCGTCTTCGAGGAGATCTCGATCGAAGCGCTTCTCGCCATCCACCGGGACGCGCGGCCGCCGGGGGAGGAATCCGTCCTCGAGCGGGTGGCGCCGCAGGCGAAGCATCTCGCGCTTTTCGCCGCCACCGTTGGCGAGCCGGTCTGCGCGCGGATCCGCCAGCTCTTCGACGAGGGAGACGCCCCGCTGGGGTACCTCCTCGACGCCGTGGCCTCGGAGGCGACGGCAGCTCTCGCCGAGGAGCTGGGAGACGCGTTCCTCGACGATCGGCGCGGTCCCGGACTCGCCGTCCTCGCCTACAGCCCGGGGTACTGCGGCTGGCCCGTGACGGGGCAGCGGGCCCTCTTCGCGCGTCTCGAACCTGGTGACGCCGGGATCTCTCTCGGGGAGAGCGCCCTGATGGCGCCGGTGAAGTCGGTCTCCGGCGTCCTCGTCGCGGCGCCGCCGGCGGCCCACCGCTTCCGTCCCGACTTCGCGTTCTGCGAGGCCTGCACCGACCGCACGTGCCTCGCAAGGATGGCCTCGCTCCGGTCGCCGGCGGGGGATGCGCCCGCCGAAGAAGAGGCCTCGTGGACCTCCTGAATCAGCTCGCCGAGGACCTCCGCCTCGGTGAGGACGACGCCGTCCGGGCCGGGACCCAGGCCGCGCTCGCCGCGGGCGTGGCCCCCGGGGAGATCCTCCGGGAGGGCCTTCTCGCCGGGATGGCGGTCGTCGGCGAGGAGTTCGGACGGCGCGAGATCTTCCTCCCAGACGTCCTCCTCGCGGCTCGCGCCATGCAGGCCGGCATGGAGATCCTGAAGCCGCACCTCGCCAGCGACGGGGCCCCACCGGCCGGCCGCGTCGTCCTCGGGACGGTCCAGGGGGACCTCCACGACATCGGCAAGAACCTCGTCGGCATCCTTCTCCGCGGGGCGGGGTGGGAGGTCATCGACCTCGGCACCGACGTCCCCGCCGCGCGGTTCCTGGAGGCGGCGGAGAGCTCCGGGGCGCGCGTCATCGGCCTCTCGGCCCTCCTGACGACGACGATGCCGCGGATGGCCGAGGTCGTCGCGCTCCTGCGGGAGCGCGGCCTCGCCGGGCGGGTGAAGGTGGTCGTCGGGGGCGCGCCGGTGACGCAGGCTTTTGCGGACGAGATCGGGGCCGACGGCTGGGGCTTCGACGCCGAGAGCGCGGTCCGCAGCGTGAAGACTCTGATGGAGAGCGTATGAGTGTGGAGCCCTTTCTCGAGCGGCTGCAGCGCGGACCGGCGATCCTCGGCGACGGCGCCTGGGGAACGATGCTCTTCGCCCGCGGCCTTCCGACCGGAGATGCCCCGGAGCGGGTCTGCCTGGAGCGTCCCGAGCTCCTGACGGAGATCGCCGCGCTCTACCTCGAGGCCGGCGCCGAGGTCGTCACGACGAACACGTTCGGGGCGAACCCCGAGAGGCTCGGCCTCCACGGCCTTGGCCCCGATCTCGAGGAGATCTGCCGTGCGGCGGTCTCGGCAGTGCGGCGGGCGGTGGGGGAGCGGGCATGGATCTCGGGCTCCATCGGTCCGACGGGAGTGCTCCTTTCTCCCCTCGGCAGCCTCGATCCGTCCGTCGCCCGCGCCGGTTTCGCCCGCCAGGCCGCCGCGCTCGCCGCCGCCGGCGCCGACCTCCTCTGCGTGGAGACGATGACCGACCTCGCCGAGGCCGAGCTCGCCGTCCGCGCCGCCCGCGAAGCGGCCCCCGCTCTGCCCGTCGTCGCCACGATGTCGTTCGAGGCGACGCGGCGGGGTTTCTTCACCGTCATGGGGGTCACGCCGGCGAAGGCCGCCGCGCGTCTCGAGGCGGCTGGCGCCAGCGCCGTCGGAGCCAACTGCGGCGACGGTGACACGATGGCCGGGATCGCACGGGAGTTCCGCGCGCACTGCGCCCTGCCGATCGCCGTCCGGCCGAACGCCGGACTCCCGACGATCGCGTCCGGCGCGCTCGTCTACCCGGAGACGCCGGAGGCGATGGCGGCCCGCGTTCCCGGGCTGCTCGAGGCCGGCGTCGCGCTCGTCGGCGGCTGCTGCGGGACGACGCCCGAGCACGTCCGCGCTCTCTGGGAAGCGCTCGGCCGAAAGGTATGAAGGAGTCAGAGTGATGAACCAGGCCCCGCCCGAGATCACCTGGAACCGGTCAGCCGGGTGGCCCGGCGTCCCTCTGCTCATCGTCGTCGCCGTCCTCGCGGCGTCAAGCCTCGCACGCGCCATGGAAGCCTCGACCGTCGGGGTGAACGCCGGAGTCGCCGAGGCCGCTGCTCTCTACGACCTCTGGGCCGCCGAGCAGCTCGCCTACAACGGCGTACCGGGGGTCGTGGTCGGCGTCGTGACCCGGGACGGGCTCGCCTGGGCGAAGGGCTACGGCACGACCGACCTGGCGGGCGGCGTCCCGCTCACTCCGGCGACGCGATTTCGCATCGGGTCGGTGAGCAAGGTCTTCACCGCGACGGCGATCCTGCAGCTGCGCGACGCGGGGAAGCTCCGGCTCGACGACCCGGTGGTGAAGCACCTCCCCTGGTTCAAGGTGCCGAACCCGTTCCCGACCGCGCCGCCGATCACCGTCGAGCACCTCCTGACCCACACGTCGGGCCTCTCGCGCGAGGCGCCCTTCGACGCCTGGACGACCCATCAGTTCCCGACGCGCGAGGCGCTGCGCGCCGCGATGCCGCGGGTCACGGTGATCTCGCCTCCCGGGAAGACCTACCGCTACTCGAACCTCGGCGTGGCGCTTCTCGGCGAGATCGTCGCGGCCGTCTCCGGTGAGAGCTGGGCCGGCTACGTGCGCGCCCACATCACCGCCCCGCTCGGAATGACCTCGACGACCGGCGCGCCGACGGCCGCCGAGATCGCCTCTCTCCCGCGGCAGCACCGCCGGAAGCAGGCCGACGGCAGCCGCGGGACGCTCGACTACTACGAAACCGGCGCGATCGCCCCGGCGGCGGCGATCGTCTCGACGCTCGAGGACCTCGCCCGCTTCGCCGCGTTCCAGCTCACCGCCGACCCCGCCGGCCCCCCGGCCGGCGGAGCTCGGATCCTCTCCGGGCCGACGCTCGCCGAGATGCACCGTCCGCATTTCGTCAACGCGAAGTGGACCGGCGGTCGCGGCCTCGGGTGGGGCGTCTCGCGCCGCGACGGACGCACGTACGTCTCCCACGGCGGCTGGATCGGCGGCCACCGCGCCGACGTCCTCCTCGACCCCGAACGCGGCCTCGCCGCCATCGCTCTCACGAACGCCGACGACGCCAGCCCCGGCTTCTTCGCCCGACAGGCGCTCGCGGTCGTCGGCGGCGCCGTCGCGGCGTCCGGGGCCGGACCCTCCGCGGCCCCGGCACCGCCCGACCCCGGCTGGAAGCGCTACGTGGGCACCTACACGGATCCCTGGGACTGGGAGATCGAGGTGCTCGTCCTCGACGGCGCCCTCGCTCTCTACGAGCACTCCTACCCTCCCGAGGAAGCCGCGGAGGATGCGGTCAGCCGTCTCGCCCCCGCCGGCGAACACACCTTCAGGCTCCCCGACGGTGAGACCCTCCGCTTCGAGCTCGACGCGACGGGCAAGGTGACGAGGATGTACAGGCGATCGGACTACTACCTGCCGAAGGGTGCTGCCAGGTAGGAAAGGGAAGCTCCGAAGCCGCTGGCCGCCGCTCTGGTCGCTATGATGCCGAGCGGGGGTTGCCGCATGCGCGCACGTGTTCCTCGCCCGTTCGTCCTCTCGGCTGCCGTCGTGGCGGCCCTCGTTGCTCTTTCCGCTTCCGGCGCCGAGACGCCGCCGAGCTGGGACCTGCCGGCCGCCGACGTGCAGAAGGTCCTCGCGAGGGCGGGCGGAGCGGACGCCTTCCCCGGCGCCGCCGTCGTGACGGTCTTCGACCGCCGCGAGGTCGTGGTCGAGGAGAGCGGCATGGCGCGCACGGTGCAGCACACGCTCGTCAAGGCGCTCACGGCCGCCGGCGCGCGGCAGCTCGCCGTCGCCGAGCTCTCCTACGACCCGATGTCGGCCGCCGTCGAGGTGCTGCTCTGCCGCGTGCTGACCGCCGCGGGAGGCGTGCGCGACGTGGACGTCGCCGGCGTCCAGGACCATCCCGACACCCAGGGGACGATCCTGTGGAACGCCCGCCACAGGCTGGTGCCGGTCGGGCGGCTCGACGTGGGCGACGCGGTGGAGCTCGTGACCCGGCGGGTCGGCTTCACCTACGCGCTCCTCGACGGTGACGAAGGGTCTGCGGAGGCCCGGTTCGTCCCCCCGATGAAGGGCCACTTCTACGACATCGTGCCGTTCTTCGCGCCCAACCCGGTCGTCGAGCAGCGCTACCGGGTGACGATCCCGGCCGCGAAGAACCTCCAGTACCAGCTCTTCATCGGCGGCGCCGAGGTCGAGGACCGCACCGCCTCCGGGATGCGCACGGTGACGGTCACCCTGAGGGGCTGGAAGCCGTCGGAGCCCGAGAAGAACATGGTCGATTGGCCGGACGTCGCGCCGAAGCTGCTCCTGACGACGTCGCCCGACTGGCAGGCCAAGGCGGTCTGGTTCCACGGCGTCCAGGAGGACGCGAAGGCCTTCGCGGTGACGCCCGAGCTCAAGAAGGTGGCCGACGAGGTGACCGCCGGGCTCGAGCGCGCCGACGACAAGGTCGCCGCGCTGACCCACTGGGTCGCCGAGAACATCCGGTACATCGGCCTCCACATGGGCGAGGGCGAGGGCTACACGCTGCACCCCGCGGCGATGACGCTGCGGGACCGGGGCGGCGTCTGCAAGGACAAGGCGGGGATCCTCACCGCGCTGCTGCGCGCCGCCGGGTTCGAGGCGTACGCCGGCATGACCATGGCGGGCGAGCGGATCGAGAAGATCGCCGCCGACCAGTTCAACCACTGCATCACGGTGTGGCGGCGCCCCGACGGTGCGGCGCAGCTCCTCGACCCGACCTGGGTGCCGGGCGCCCGCGAGCTCTGGTCGAGCCGCGAGCAGCAGCAGGAGGTCCTGATGGGGCTGCCCGAAGGGGCGGACATCATCACGACGCCGATCTCGCCCCCTTCCGACCACCCGCTGGGCTTCACCGTCCGCTCGACGCTGCTCGCCGACGGCACCCTGAAGGGGACGCTGCGGCTCACCGCCGACGGGCAGTCCGACTCGGGCCTGCGCCGTCCCTACCGCGGCCGCACGCGCACGCAGTGGGCGGCGATCGACGAGGGGCTGCTGGCGGCCGTCGACCCGCGCGCGGTCGTCCGCGTCACGTCCCGGACCGACCCCGACGACCTCAGGGTGCCGTTCACGATCGAGGCCGAGTTCACGATCCCGGGCTACGCCCGCGTCCTCGACGACGGCGCGCTCCTCCTGACGCCGCTCGCGGCGCGCCACCCGGTCGGGGTCGCGGCGCGCGCCGAGGAGATCACGCTGCCGCTCAAGCCGAAGGAGCGGAAGTACCCGGTCCGGATCGGCTGCTCGAAGGTGGTGCGTCTCGACGAGCGCATCACGCTTCCGGCTGGCGCGAAGGTGGAGGGCCTCCCCGACGACGCGAAGCTGGACGGCGCGGGGAGCCTGCAGTCGACCTGGAAGCACGCCGGGAGCGAGCTCGTCGTCAGCGAGACGCTCACCCTCGACCGCCGCATCTTCGCCCCCGAGGAGTGGCCCGCGCTGCGGGCCGCCCTCGAGTCGTTCCGCAAGCTCGCCGAAACGCCGCTCCTCGTCAGGCCGGCCGGCAAGGGAAAGGGGAAGGCGTGATGCGCAACCCGGTTCGCTCGGGATTCGTCTTCCTCTGCGTCCTCCTCGCCGGGGCCGCGATCGCCGCGCAGCCGCAGGTCGTCACGAAGGCCACGGCCCCCTCCGCCAACGCGCCGAAGGCGTTCGCCTTCCCGGGCGGCCCGGACGCCGAGGCCCTGCTCCTCGCCGACCGCTACACGCTTCGCGCGGACGGGGCCGTCGTCCACGAGCGCACGCTGCGGATGAAGGTCAATTCCTCGCTCGCCATCAACCGCGACTTCGGCGAGAGCCGGATCGTGTGGGACCCGGCGGTCGAGACGTTCGAGGTGCTCTACAACCGCACGGTGCGGCCGTCCGGCGAGGTCGTGGAGGGGCCGGCCAACGCGATCGTCGACGAGCTGCCGCCCGGGGTCCACAGGAACCCCCTCTGGAGCAAGCTGCGCCGCAGGGTGATCGTGCACACCGCGCTCGAGCCGGGCGCGGTGATCGAGGCGTCGTGGCGCGTCACCCGTGCCGCTTCCACGCAGGCCGGGATGACCGTCGCCGAGCCGCTCGCCTTCGCCTTCCCCGTCGCCCAGCGCCTCGTCGAGGTCGAGGCCCCGGCCGGCGTCGAGCTCGTCGCTTCGGCCGCCGCGGAGGGCGGACCGGCGGCAGAGTGCACGACCACGGGAGCCAGCCGCACGTGCCGCTGGAGGCGCGAGAGCGTCGCCGCGCTTCCCGCGGAGCCCGGCACGCCCGCGCGCGTGGAGTTCGAGCCGTACGCGCTCGCTGCGGCGGGATCTCCCGCGGGAAAGGGCTGGGCCGCGGACGAGCTCCAGCGGCGCTGGGACGCGGCCGGACCGGTGCCCGCCGGCGCGATCGAAGCGGTCCGCAAGGCGGTCGGCTCCGAGCCGGATCGCGAGCGCGCCCTCCTCGCGGCGCTGACGGCCCTCTCCGACGCCATCAACGTCTCGGGCGCGCTCCCCGCGTCGCACACGGGCTGGGCCATTCACCCGCTCGCCGCCGTCTGGGCGGCGGGGTGGGCGTCGCCGCTCGAGATGGCGGCGCTCCAGGCGCGCGTCCTCGGCGAGCTCGGCTTCGAGGCCCGTCCCGGCCTCCTCCTGGCCGGCCCGCAGGCCGGCCGGGCCCCGGGTTTCGCGCTCCACGACCGGGCCGTCCTGCTGGTGCGGTTCGGCGCGGGCGACGATCGTCTCTACGACCCGGCGGAGCCGAAGGCCGAGACGCCTCTGGAACGCCACCTCGACCGCGCCCACCTCGTCGTCCCGGGCGACTCCGTCGATCTCGGCGCGCTCGCCGCGCCGTGGCGGCGCCGTCTCGTGGCTTCGCTGAAGATCGACGAGAAAGGCGGCGTCAAGGGTGAGCTGGCGCTGACGACGATCGGCGGCGCCACGCCCCACGTGGGGCTGGTCCGCGACCCGCAGAAGCTCGCGGAACGGCTCGCCGGCGGACTGATCGAGGGCGCCAAGGTCACGAGCGCCCGCACGACGCGGCTCCAGCGGGGCGAAGCGTCGCTCTCGGCGTCATTCGAGGGCGCGCTGCCCGAGAAGAACGCGCGCGGCCTTCACGCCGTGACGCTCGCCGGGGTCCCCGGCGGCGTCACGGACGAGCTGCCGCCGCTCCCCGGCGCCGGCCGGCTTTCGCCGATCGCGCTGCCCGGCCCGGGCAGCGAGGAGCTCGAGGTCACGCTCGACCTGCCCAAGGGCTGGACCGTCGCGACGCCGCCGAGCTCGGCGAAGGTCGCGAACACCCTGGGGGAGGTCGCCGCGAGCGGTACCTCCGGAGCCGACGGCAGGGTCGTCGTGCGAAGGAGCATCTCCCTCGCCACGCGCAGCGCGCCCGCCGCGGACGCGGGCAAGGCGAGAGAGCTGCTGGTCGCCTGGAGCTCGCCAGGTTCGCGCGTGCTGCTGCTCCGGCCGCCCGCCGGGAAGCCGTAGGACCCAGGACCGGCGTCCGGCCCCGGCCGTACGGCCGGGACCGGACGCTTTCATCGGGGTTCGGCAGGTTGGACCGGCAGGGCAGCCCAGGCCCGCACGCGCTCCTCGACGAACGGGAAGAACGGGTTCCAGGTGAGGCGCATGAGCTGCTCGACCGGGACCGTGAGGACGGCGCGTTCGCCCCGCGGCTGAAGCGTCCCGAGCTGGACGGGGAACGGGTCGTCGAGCGCGGGCTCGCTGCCGTAGAGGGGATCGTCCGGCGGGAACGGCAGCGCGACGTGGGAGAGCGAGTAGACCCCGTCAGGCCACGAAAGGCCGAGCGGGCGGACCCCGGCGTCCTCCCTCCCCGCGGCGACGTTCCGCTCGACGACCTCTCGTGTCCCGGCCGCGGCGTTCGTGACGACGGTCAGGCGGTAGGGCCGCGGGCGGCGCGGGAGAAGCCGGTCGAGGCGGCCCTCCTCGCGGCGCCTCAGGAAGGGCCTGACGACGGAACTGCGGTTCACGTCGAAGACGACGAGCTCGCTCCCGTTCGAGCCGAGCCGGTCGTAGAGGTCGCGGACGGTGGAGTCGGTTCTCACGGTCGCGTCGACGAGCGAGACGAACGTGAGGATCGGAGGGAGGCCTCCGATCGTCCTCGTCTTCACGGCGCGCGTCGTCTTCGCCCGGATCGCCTTCGTGAGGGCCGCGGTCTGCGTGGCGGCGTTCACCGGGAAGGAGACGTACTTGAAGGGGATGTACTCCGGCATGACGTCGAGCCAGCGGGACGTCTCGAAGTACGGGAAGACGCCGAGGAGCCCGAAGACGCGGGCGAAACCCGCGGCGCGCCCGACCCCGATCATCGGCGAGACGAGGACGAGGCGGTCGGCCTTCGGGAGCTTCGCGCCGTCGAGGACGTCGAGGGCGTAGTCGACCGCGAGGGCCCCGCCGTTCGAGTAGCCGACGATGTGGAAGGGAGCCCCTTCCCCGGCGCGGGCCTTCACGTGGCGCGCCCCGACGCGGACGGCCGCGGCCCAGTCGGTCCAGTCGGTCCGGGTGAGCGCGCCCGGGACGGTCCCGTGACCCGGCATCCGGAGGGCGAGGGCGTAGAACCCCAGGTCGCGGTAGATCTCCGCGAGGCGCCGCATGCTGTACGGCGCGTCCGTGAGGCCGTGGACGAGGAGGACCCCGCCGCGGATCCGCTCGGGGACGAGCTCGAACGTCCTGTTCCAGTCCTTCGGGAGCCGCGAAGGCGAGAGCGGCCCGTCGGGCCAGTAGCGGTTGGCGGGCTCCCGGTCCCCGGGGGCGATCACGGACTCGACGCGGGTCCGCACTTCTTCGAAGACGATCTCCTCGCGCGCGAGGTACTGCCGGATCGAGAAGGCGTCGTCGAGGTCGCGGGCGGTCACCTCCGAGGCCGGAGCGACCCTCTGCCACGGCTTCAGCGGCCCCATGTGCCGGGCGTCGAAGGCCCGGACCAGGACGATCGTGGCGAGGACGACGGCGGCGGTGGAGACGAGCCCGATGGCGGTCCGGCGGAGGCGGCGCAGGATGTTCATTCCGGCCCGCTCACGGCGCGAGGAGCGGCAGGACGAGGGGCAGGCGGGCGAATCTCGGCATGGAACGACCTCCGGCGCTCGCCGGGCGAGGCGCGGAGGGAGCATAGGCGAGGGCCGTGCGAAGGCGCTGACGGGTATCCTCGGCGGCCGGGTGCAGAGACGAACGCTCTTCCGCGTGCTTCTCCTGTCGGGCCTTCTCGTGGCCCTGTCGGGCTGCGCGACGGCGCTGCGCCTGCGCTACCGGCCGGCTCTGACTTCGCCCACGGCCGACCCGCTCGCCGCCTTCACCCTCGCGTCCGGGAACGAGCCGGTCGGGGGGAACACCGTCCGGCCCCTCGAAAACGGCGACGGCACGTTCCCGGCGATGCTCGGCGAGATCGCCTCGGCCGAATCGAGCATTCACCTCGAGGCCTACATCTACCGCGACGGCGTGATCGGCCGCCAGTTCGCCGAGGCGCTGGCCGAGCGCGCCCGTGCCGGCGTCGCCGTCCGGCTGCTCGTCGACGCCATCGGATCGTCCGGGTTCGGGGAGGCGAACGAGAAGCTCCTCCGAGACGCCGGCGCCACCCTCGTCTACTTCCGGCCGATCGGCGCTTCGACGCTCCTCAAGGTGCACCTCCGGACGCACCGGAAGGTGCTGATCGTCGACGGCCGGGTCGGCTACGTGGGCGGGATCTGCATCGACGACGACTGGCTCGGCGACGCCGACCGGCCGACCCGCTGGCGGGACACGGTCGTGCGCGTGGAGGGCCCGGTGACGCGCCAGCTCCAGTCCGCCTTCGGCCGCGCCTGGCTGGAGGCGACGGGCGAGCTGCTGGCGGGCCGGGCGCTCTATCCCTCCAACGGGAGCGCCGGCGAGGCGGTGTGCCAGGTCATGGATTCCACCCCCGGCTTCGATTCGAACCCGGCGCGCCTCTCGTTCCTCGTGGCGGTCGGCTCCGCCACGAGCCGGCTCGACATCACGAGCGCCTACTTCGTCCCGGACGGCCCCGCCAAGCGCGCGCTCGCCGACGCGGTGAAGCGGGGCGTCTGCGTGCGGGTCCTCCTGCCGGGGCCGCACACCGACATCCCCGCCGTGCGGTACGCCGGCCGAAGCGACTACCACGATCTCCTCGAGGCCGGCGTCGAGATTCACGAGTACCAGCGGTCGCGCCTGCACGCCAAGACCCTCGTCGTGGACGGCAAGTGGGCGAGCGTCGGGTCGTCGAACCTGACGAACCGCTCGTTCTCGTGGAACTACGAATCGAACGTCCACGTCTTCGACACCGGGTTCGCGGCGGAGATGGAGCTGATGTTCGAGCGCGATCTTCAGGAGTCCCGGCAGATCACTCTGGCCGCGTGGAAGAAGCGCTC
The DNA here is from genome assembly GCA_016719485.1 of Holophagales bacterium. NCBI lineage: Bacteria > Pseudomonadati > Acidobacteriota > Holophagae > Holophagales > Holophagales bacterium. The sequence continues at coordinate 80,854 of JADJZB010000031.1, read as the reverse complement.
CCTCGGACAGAAGTTCCTCGAGTGGATGTACGGTCTTCTGCGGTCGCAGTACTGACCGTCCCTCCCTCGATCCGGAGGAGCTTGCCCTGGACGAGCGCTTCCGCGACCCGGTGCCGCGCGTCCGCGACGATCCGCCCGAACGTCGCCCTCGAGACCCCCATCCGCGCTGCCGCCTCCTCGTGGTAGAGCCCCTCGAGGTCGGCGAGCCGCAGGGCCTCGAGCCCGTCGAGTCCGAGGACGACCTCTTCGAGGAGACGTCCCGGGATCCCGGCGGGCTTGAAGATTCCGGCCGGAGGTTCTCCGGCGATCCGGCGGCAGCAGCGCGGACGGGGCATCGGTTGCTTACGGGGGGCGGCCCGCCCCCTACTTGCTTCCGCGGGTGAAGAGGAGGTCGAGGTCTTCCTTCAGGCTCTGGAGGTCCTCCTCGTGCTCGACCTCCTGCTCGAGGATGGTCAGCGCCAGGTTGTACGTGACCATGTCCTTGTCCTTGGTGGCGTCCATGAGCTTCTTGTACGTGTCGATGGCGCACTGCTCTCCGGCGATGTTCTCGTCGAGGAGGACGGCGACGTACGGGTCCTTCGGGGCGTCGTAGGCGCAGGGGCTCTGGGCGAACCACTCCCGCGGGTCGAGGACGGGCGTCCCGCCCAGCTGGATGATGCGGCCGGCCAGGAGCGTCGCGTGGCTCAGCTCCTCCGTGGCGTGAATCGTCAGCTCCGCGGCGATCGCGTCCTTCATCGGCCCCTTGATGAGCTTCGCCCCGAGCCAGTACTGGTAGTACGCGAGCCACTCGCTCGCGTAGGCCGCGTTGAGCATCTTCAGCAGCGTGTCGACGTCGATCCCGACGATCTCGCGTCCTCTGGTTCCCATCGTTCTCTCCTTCGTGTCGAGCGCCGGCCCGGCGGGCGGACCGGCTCGACGGGTGAGCATATGCCCGTGCGCCGGGGATGGAAACCCCGGCAGCGCGACGAGGGGCGGGCCGGGGCGGTCGTCCTCTGCGTCATCACGAAGGAGCAGGCCCGCCGGCGCGGGACGGGGCGCCGTGCCCGTGATCCCGGACACGGAAAAAGGCCCGGGGGCCGAAGCCCCCGGGCCTTCCTGGACGGTCTCTCGAGGGTGCGCTCAGCTCTTCGGGGCAGCCGGCGCTTCCGCCTTCTTGGCGGCGTCGGCGGCGCACTTGGCCTTCTCTTCAGGCGTGCACTTCTTGCTGTCCTTGCAGGTGGCGGGGTCGCACTTCTTGTCGGCGGCGGTCGCGCCTTCCTTCTTCGCGCAGCACGTGGTCTTGCTGGCGTGACCGGCGCAGTCGGCGGCGAGGGCGGCCGGGGCGGCGAAGAGGGCGAAGGCGAGGGCGAGGGAAGCGATCTGACGCATGGAGGACTCCTTGGTTCTTTCGAATCTCGTGAGGTGAATCGTGCCGGCTCGCGCCGTTCACGGTGAGTTTCGTCGTGCAGGAGAAGGAGGTGCGGTCCGCTCTCGCGGCGCGGGGGACGAGCGGCCCCTCGCCGCGCCGGTCAGTTCCGGAACGTGCAGGCCAGGAGCCGGGGAGGAGGGGAAGCCTCTCTCACGGCCGTCAGCCGGACCGCCGAAACGGCGCGTGCCGGACCCGCCTCGACCGTCTCCGAAGCCGAGGTCGTCGACTCGGGGGAGCGGGAGTCCCGGGACTCGGGCGACGCCTCACCCGGGGGCAGGGCGGCGAGGGCGCAGCAGGTGGCCGTCCGCGATGGGGCTGCAGGCGCCGGCGACCGTCCCTCTCCGGGGCAGGCCGGGCAGGCCGGCGGTGCGCTCCGGGGGCAGCAGCCCGCGGGCATCGCCGCCGCCGGTGCGGCGCAGATCGCCTCCGCCGACGACGTCGCGACGAGAGGCAGGAGCCCCGTCACGAGTACGAGGGCGAAGAGCGATCTCATCTGGAAGGCGTGCCGGAGAGGCATCGAGAACATCCTATCGAAGATCCGTGCCAGGGGGCCGACCCGAACCGTTAGGATCCGCGGACCGCAGCCGGATTGCCGCGGTTTCCGAAGGAGCCGGCATGAACGAGCGTCTCTCGAGCACGACCTATCTCGTCCGTCGCAAGGTCTTCACGCTGGCCGGAGCCGCGTTCCACTTCTACGACGCTGAGGGCCGGCTCGTCCTCTATTCCAAGCTCAAGGCGTTCCGTCTGAAGGAGGACATCCGCCTCTTCACGGGGGAGGACATGAGGGAGGAGCTGCTGGCGATTCACGCGCGGAAGGTCCTCGACATTTCCGCGACCTACGACGTGACGGACTCGCAGACGGGGGAGAGAGTCGGTGCGATTCAGAGGAAAGGGATGCGGTCGCTCCTGCGCGACGAGTGGGTCCTCCGGGACGCCGCCGACCAGGAGATCGGCCTCGTCCGCGAGGACTCGATGGGCCTGGCGCTCCTGCGCCGGTTCCTGACGAACCTCGTTCCCCAGAGTTTCGACATCGAGGTGATGGGGGAGAAGGTCGCCACCGTGAGGCAGGACTTCAACCCGTTCGTCCTGAAGCTGACGGTGGACTTCTCCCGGGACCCGACCGGGCTCCTCGACCGGCGCCTGGGGCTGGCCGCCGTCCTCCTGCTCTGCGCGGTCGAGGGGCGCCAGGGCTGAGGGCGGAGGCCGCAGGAGACCTCAGCCCGAGCGCCCGCCGGTCTTCGCGTCCTTCGCGGTTCGGGCCGGGGCGGCAACGGGTTTCTCGATGAGCCGCCTCTCCACGGGCGAGGAGAGGACGATCGACGTCGACGTCGTGCCGAACGGGGTGAGACGGTCGATGAGGGCCTCGAGGTGGGCCACCGTCGCGACGGCGGCCTTGATCGTGAACGAGTCGCCGCCGGTGCCCCGGTGGCACTCGATCACCTCCGGCAGGCCCCGGACGAGGGTCGTGACGCGCGGGAGGACGTCGCCCACGACGTTCAGGCGCACGATGGCCAGGATCGGCAGGCCCAGCTTCTTCGGGTCGACGTCGGCCCGATAGCCCGTGATGACGCCGGCCGACTGGAGATTCCTCACGCGTTCGGCGACGGCGGGGGTCGAGAGGCCGACCCGGCGGCCGAGCTCGGAAAAGCTGAGTCGGGCGTCGAGCTGGAGCTCCCGGAGAATGGCCCAGCCCTTCGCATCGAGGAGCTTACTGGTCGGAAGCACTTTCTGACAAAACTCCTGCCATATGTTAAACGAATCTGCTGAAAGCCTTACGTTTGGAATTCTCCGGGACGGTCGCCGTCACTACGATTCCCCGTGACAGGAGGACGAGACGTGCCGCCCACCACACCTCTCCACGAACCCCACAAGATCAAGACCGTCCGGCTGATCTCCTTCCCGACCCTCGAGGAGCGCAAGAGGAACCTCTCCCGGGCGCACTTCAACACGTTCAACCTGGTGCCGTCTCAGGTCGCGTTCGACATGCTCTCGTACGGGACGAGCGCGATGAGCCAGGACCAGATCGCCGGTCAGCTCGTCGGCGACGAGGCCTACGCCGGGGCGCGCAACTTCGACACGCTCGTCGACGCCGTGAACCGCGTCCTCGGCCACACCTACGTCTGCCCGACGCACAACAGCCTCGGGGCGATCAAGCTCCTCGTCACGACGATCATCCCGAAGAGCTCGCTCGTCCCGAGCAACGCGATCGGCCGCGTCGACGTCTGGACGCCCCGCGCGATCGAGATCGCCGACGTCCGCGACCGCTACGAGCCCGTCTTCACCGGCAACGTCGACGTCCCGAAGCTCGATTCGCTGCTGTCCCAGCAGAAGGCCGCCGTCGTCCTCCTCCAGTCCTTCGCCGACGGGCAGCACCCCTTCAGCCTCGCGAACCTCCGCGCCGTCCGCGCCACGGCCGACCGGCACGGCCTCCGCCTCGTCCTCGACGTCTCCCGCGTCATCGAGAACGCCTGGTACATCCAGCGCCACGAGGCGGGGCAGGCCGAGCGGTCGATCGCCGACATCGTCAAGCAGATCGCCAAGACGGCCCACGTCGTCCTCCTCGACGGCGCGCAGGACCCGAAGTCGAACACGGGCGGCCTCCTCGCCACCGGACAACCCGGCCGACCACGAGCACTTCATGAACGAGGTCGTCCTCTACGAGGGGCTCCACACGTACGGCGGCATGGCCGGGCGGACGATGGAGGTCTTCGCGCGCGGCCTCTCCGAGATGTGCGCCGAGGACGAGGTCCAGTGGGTCATGCACCAGACGGAGCGCTTCACGGCGCGCCTGCGCGAAGGGGGCGTTCCCCTCGAGCGGGGCTGCGACGGCGCCTACATCAAGGCCGACGAGTTCCTGCCGCACGTGGCGGACGCGTTCCCCGAGCAGGCCCTCGCGGCCGCGCTCTACCAGTCGGCCGCCGTCCGCACGGTCGTCCCGGGGCGAAAGGGCCACGACCACCTCCTCCCGGTCCAGATCCCGCGCCTCGCGATGACGAACTGGCAGCTCGACCAGGTGGCCGACGCCGTCATCTCGCTCTTCCGCCAGCGCGAGAAGGTCGCCCCCCTCGACGTCGAGGCGGACAGCCCCTGGAACGACCAGCTCCGCTTCCGGTCGGTCTACGCCGACCTCGCCACCTACGAGTTCGACTGCTACCCGTTCGTCATCCACACCGTCGAGCCGATCGGGATGACGACCCGCGAGCAGCGCGAGAAGGCGGTCCGCGAGGCGGGGTGGAACACGTTCCTCCTCCGCTCGGCCGACGTGACGATCGACCTCCTGACCGACTCGGGCACGACGGCGATGTCGACCGAGCAGTGGGCCGCCTACGACGGCGCGAACGCCACCCCCGCGACGAGCGAGGCGTACCACCGCTTCGTCGACGCGATGCGGGAGATCTACGGCTACCAGTACATCCTCCCGACGCACCAGGGGCGCGCGGCCGAGCACATCCAGAGCGAGGTGCTCATCAAGCCCGGCCAGTACGTCCCGGGGAACATGTACTTCACCACGACGAAGGCCCACCAGGAGCTGCCGGGCGGCATCTTCGTCGACATCATCGTGGACGAGGCGCACCAGCCCGAGAGCGAGTTCCCCTGGAAGGGGAACATCGACATGAAGAAGCTCGACGCCATCGTGCGGGAGCACGGCGCCGCCAAGGTCGCCTACATCTCCTTCGAGCTTTCCGTGAACATGGCCGGCGGCCAGCCGGTCTCGATGGACAACCTCCGCGAGGTCTACGCCTACTGCCGCCCGAAGGGGATCCCGGTCCTCTTCGACGCGACGCGCGCCGTCGAGAACGCCTACTTCATCCAGAAGCGCGACCCGCGCTACGCGGACACGCGGATCCGCGACATCGTGCGCGAGATGATGGCCCACGGCGACGGCTGCACGGTGTCCGGGAAGAAGGACTTCCTCATCAACATCGGCGGCCTCCTCGCCTTCAAGGACAACGCCGAGTGGGCGCGCCTCGCCGAGGAGAAGCTCCGGATCTACGAGGGGGGCGTCCACGACGGCGGCCTCCCCGCGGCCGACCTCGCCGCGATGGCCCGCGGCGTCGAGGAGATGCTCGACGACCGCTACATCCGCACCCGCGTCGAGCAGGCCGCCTGGCTCGCGGCCCGGCTCGTCGAAGCCGGCGTGCCGGTCGTCGCCCCCACGGGGAGCCACGCGGTCTTCGTCGACGTGAAGCGCTTCCTGCCGCACGTCGACCAGGACGAGTACCCGGCCCAGCGCCTCGCCTGCGAGATCTACCTCGAGACGGGCGTCCGCGTCATGGAGCGCGGCAACGTCTCGAAGGGACGGGACAAGAACGGGAAGAACTACCGCCCCGCGCTCGAGCTCGTCCGGCTCACGATTCCGCGGCGCGTCTACTCCAACGAGCACATGCGCGCCGTCGCCGACGGCATCGCGCGGCTCTACGAGCGGCGCAACGAGATCAAGGGCCTCAAGTTCGTCTACGAGCCCCCGGCCCTGCGCTTCTTCCAGGGGCGCTTCGAGCCCCTGCCCTGACCCTCCCTCCTCCTTCGAAGCGCGGGCGGGGTCCGACCCCCCGCCCGCGCGGCCGCGCGATGAATCGTCTCGAGACCGCGAGACGTGTGTCAGAAGACGTCGCGAGACACGCCAGGCACACGGTCGCCGGCACGGGATGGTCGCTCGGGCCGGTGGTCCTGGCGGTGCGCGGTCATTCGCCACGCGGCACGACGCTTGCGTTCCACTCGACAGGAGACGAAATGGCGAGCGAAGGAACCAGCAAGGCGCGTTGGAGAATGCTCGTCATCGACGATTCCTCGTTCGTCCGGAAGCTGACCAAGGCGGTTTTCGAGGAGATCGGCTTCGAGGTCCTGACGGCGGCGGACGGCACCGAGGGCGCGCGGCTCGGGCTCGACGAGCTGTTCGACGTGGTCGTGGTGGACGGAGTCCTTCCGGGCCTCACCGGGCCGGACGTCTGCAGGAAGCTGGCGGCTCAGCCGCCGGAGCGCCGCCCGATCATCGTCTTTCAGTCGATGACGATGAACGACTACGCGTCGCGCCAGGCGGCCCTTTCCGCCGGGGCGAACATCTGCCTGCCGAAGGAGGCGCTCGGAAACAACCTGGTGGACTGGGTCCGGCAGATGCTGGACGCACGCCAGGTGACGGCGACCGCGGCCTGATGGGCCGAACCGCGGCACCGCCCCAGCCCCGGTCCGCCCGGAACCCGCGAGGCGGGGCGACCGGTTCGACTTCCTATTGCGACAGAACCGACTCGATCAGGCGCTCCAGCTCGGCTTCGCCGACCCGGGTCGGAGCGTAGAAACGGACACGGCCCTTCTCGTCGACGAGGGCGTACGTCGGAGTCGCCGAGGCGCCGTAGCGGACCATCGTCTCCGTGTCGACGGGGACGCTCACGCCCTCGAGGCCCGGATAGGCTTCTGCGAAGACCTTCCGGACGTGCGCCTTCTCTTCCGCGGGAGTGGCGTCCTTCTTCGCTTCGACCGAGCCGTAGAGCCGGGTGGGTGCCACGAGAACGAGGCCTCTCTTTGCGTACTTCTCGCGAAGGCGCGCGAGCTTGGCCGATTCGGCCTTGCAGTCCCCGCACCAGCTGGCCCAGAAGAAGAGAAGGACGGGACGGCCGGAGAGGTCCGCGATCCGAACCGGCGGGCCGGAGAGGGTTTCTGCGCCGAGGATCTCGGGAGCCAGCTCACCCTCGAGGGTCAGGATGTTGAGGTTCTTCCGGATTCTCGACCTGAGGGCAGTGTCCTTCGCGAGCGCCAGCTGGCCGTCGAGAAACCGGATCGCGGCGCCCCGTCCTCCGCTGGCGAGAGTCAGCTTTCCCTCGACTTCGATCGCGGCGCCGAGGGGAACGATCGTCTCCGGGGCTTCCCCGCGGATCTCGCGCCGCAGCTCGCCGACCCACGCGGCCGCTTTCTCACGCTTCCCGAGCATCTCGGCGCCGCGCGCGAGCCAGCCGACGGCGTTCAGGTACTCGGCATCGACGCCCTTCGAGAGCCGGTAGGCTTCGACCGCGGCCTCTCCACTCGACAGGTCGGCGGCGGAGAGCTTCGAACGGACGCCCTGGACCAGCTCCGCGGCTCGCACCGGGCCCGCGACGGGGACGACGGAGAGGAGCGAGGCCAGGGCCACCCGGAGGCGAACGGACAGATTTCGGCGACGTTGCATCGACGACCTCCTCGGTATCTGCCTGATCGGCAGGCAGGGCCGGGGTAGCGAGGGGCATGCCAGTGGAGGGGTGGGCTCTATAGTAGAAAATCAAGACCTGACCCCGGGCTCCGGGAGGGTCGCTATACTCGAATGATGAGAATGAAGCCGCTCCTGGCCGTCGCGCTCCTGGCACTCGGAAGCTCCTCTCTCGCCCTCGCCCAGCAGGGCCTCCCGGGCGACTGGGAGAAGAAAGTGGCCGCCGTCGTCCCCGAGGCGGAGCGGGCCCGGAACGTGTCGGAAGCCGGACGAAAGTACGACGCGACGCGGCAGGCGTCTCTCGACGCCATGAAGGCGTCGGCGGAAGAGGTGAAGAAGGCCTTCTTCAGCCAGGCCTCGTCCGTGGGCGAACGCCAGCTCTCCGTCGGCCTGCTCAGGGACGACCGCCGGAAGGCCGCGATGGCGGCCGTCGACGCGCTCTTCCGGGTGCGGTACTTCGTGTCGAAGAAGGAGTGGTCGCAGATCTGGCCCGAGGGCTACTTCGCTCCCGCCGGGCTGCCTCCTCTCATGGCCGGCAGGGTCCAGAAGGCGCTTCCGTCCGTCGTGACGGATCCGGCTCGCCTGAAGCAGGCGGACGGGGTCGCGGCGACCCTGACGGCGGCCGCGAAGAAGGACGAGTCGGCCCGCCTGAAAGCGACCGACAAGTTCTGGAAGCTCCTCGAGAACTACGATTCCCGGCGCGACGAATTCATCGACCTCGTGAACACGCTGGAGGAGACCCAGGTGAAGGCGGACGACGCGCTCGTCGGCTCCTCGGGCGAGCTGCAACGGATCCTGACGCCCGAGGAGTGGACCGCGCTCATGCGCCAGCTCTCCCCGGCGCCCTGACGGCGCAGGGCTGCACCCCGCGAGGCGGCGCGAATGCGGACGTTCCTATAATGGAAAATCAAGACCTGACCCCACGCTTGGTTCTCGTCGTCGCACTGGCTCTGGCGGGGCCGGCGTCGGGACAGGAGGCCGTTCCCCGGGGCGCGGTGACGGAGGCCGGTTCTGCCGCGGCGGTGGACACGAAGCCCTTCGAGCAGGTCGTCAAGCTCTGGAAGGCGGGGCTCTCGGAGGAGTTCCTCCTCAGGAAGGTGGAACGGGAGCCGGTCGTCTACCGGCTGTCGACCGACGACATCATCGCGTGCAAGGCGGCCGGGGTCCCGGAGTCGATCATCGAGGCGATGATGAAGACCGAGGGCCGGGAGGCGCGCGGAGCGGTGCCCACGGCACCGCCGGCGGCTGCCGCCCCGCCCGCGCCTCCCGTCGCGCCGCCGTCGGGGGCCGAGCTCGCGTGGGACGGCCTCGTCCGGCGGAGCCCGGGCGTCGTCCTGTTCCGGAATCCCTGGGAGCCGGGAAGCCTCTCCTTCCGGGGGGGGACGCTGTCCTGGCGCGCCACGGGAGACGCAACGAAGAACCTCGACCTGGCGGCGTCGGCGATCCGCGAGCACTTCCTCGTCTGTCCGAAGGACGCCTCCTCCGACGAGGCCTGCTTCGAGTGGGGCGTGAAGACCGCGGACGCCGAGTTTCGCTTCCGCGACGCGGCCTGGCAGCGCAAGGACAGCGCGAGGCCCCGGGAGATGTTCGCGTTCCTGGAAGCCCTTCATCCCGGCCTCGCGACGGCGCGGTATCGGGTGGAGAAGAAGAAGTAGACCGGCCCGCGTCGGTTCCCGGCTCAGGGAACGGCGGCCGCGAAGGGAAGACCGATGGCGGCGATCTGCGAAGAACGGGTGAAAAGCGCCGAGGGCGCCCAGGGCGCGCTTGCCCGGGCAAACAACCCATGTTACACCTCTGCCGTGCCGACGCGACGGACGCGCCCTCCAGCGAACGACGGACCCCGCTGGGGAGTCGAGCTGACGCGCATCGAGACGCTCCGCCTCCGCGAGGTCCTGAAGCTCGCCGGCCTGTCCACCACTTCAGCCCGCGTCGCCGTCCTCTGGGGCCTCCAGCGAGCCGGCGGCCCCTCCACGCTGGCCGAGGTGGCCGAGCAGTTCGGCAAGATGGGCTGGACGCGAACCGCGATTTCCAGGGCGATCAACGACCTCGTCGGGGCGGGCCTCCTGACGAGGGAGACCGTAGCCGGCCGCGGCGTACAGCTGCTGGTGGCCGCCACGGAGCCTCAGCTTCCCGACGGGACCGAGTATTACCTCTGCGAGGGATGCTCGGTGAACGAGTGCCTCGAGGATGCCCACGTGATCGGCGCGGGGCCCGGGAGCGGTCCGAAGGCGCTGCCGAGGGCCAGGGTCGACGAGATGGTCAGCGGGCTCTGCACCCGGCGCGAAGAGCGCGAGCAGACGCTTCTTCCCGCCCGGGCGCGCTCAGCCGAAGAGTGACACCGCGGCGAGGCCGCTAGCAGATCCGCGGGAGCTGGTCGCCCGTCAGGAGGTCGACGACGCGCCGGCCGCCGACGCGGCTCTTCAGGACGACCCTCCCCGGGTGCTCGTCCGTCACCTCGCCGACGATCGCCGCCTCCGCGCCGTAGCGGTGGGCGCGCAGCAGGGCGAGCGCCTGGTCGGCACGGTCGCGGGCCACGAACGCGAGGAGCTTCCCCTCGTTGGCGACGTAGAGAGGGTCGAGCCCCAGGATCTCGCAGGCGCCGCGGACCTCCTCGGCGATCGGGAACGCGGTCTCCGTGATCGACACCCCGGTCCCCGCGGCCTTCGCGATCTCGTTGAGGACCGAGGCGACGCCGCCGCGGGTCGGGTCGCGCAGGACGTGGACGTCGCCGCCGAGGGCGTCGAGGAGGCTCGCGACCATTCCGTGGAGCGGCGCGGAGTCGGTCTCGACCGTCGTTCCGAACTCGAGCCCTTCGCGCAGCGCCATGATCGCGATGCCGTGCTGGGCGATCGCTCCGGAGACGAGGATGACGTCGCCGGGCCTCGCCCTCCGCGGCGAGATCTCGATGCCGTCCGGGACGAGGCCGACGCCGGAGACGTTGACGAAGATGCCGTCGCCCTTTCCGCGATCGACGACCTTCGTGTCGCCCGTGACGATGGAGACGCCCGCGGCCTTCGCCGCCTCGGCCATCGACCGGGTGATCCGCCAGAGGTCCTCCATCGGGAGCCCCTCCTCGAGGATGAGCGCCGAGGAGAGGGCGAGGGGCCGCGCCCCGCACATCGCGAGGTCGTTCACGGTGCCGTGGACGGCGAGGGAGCCGATGTCGCCGCCCGGGAAGAAGTAGGGGCGGACGACGAAGGAGTCGGTCGAGAAGGCGAGCCGGCCGGCCGGGACGGGCAGGACCGCGCCGTCGTGCATCTCGGAGAGCGCGGCGTTGTCGAACGACGCCGCGAACATCTTCTCGACGAGCATCTGGGAGAGGCGGCCGCCGCCGCCGTGCCCGAGGAGGATGTTGGGGGTGTCGGAGACGGGAACGGGGCAGGAGAGCGCCAGGAGCTTCTCGCCGAGGTCGTCGCTCATCGCTCTCCCCCGATCCTCACTCGCGGCCGTAGGAGTAGTAGGCCGCGCAGGCCCCTTCGGAAGAGACCATCGGCGCGCCGAGCGGCTTTTCGGGCCTGCACTCCCTGCCGAACGCGGCGCAGTCGCGCGGCTTGGCGAGCCCCTGGAGGATCGATCCCGCGATGCAGACCGCGGGCTCCTCTGCGGTGACGGTCTCGACGTCGAAGCGCTTCGCCGCGTCGAACCTCAGGAAGCGTGGGGTCAGGGCGTAGCCGCTCTTCGGGATGACGCCGATGCCGCGCCACGGCCTGTCGCACGTCTCGAAGACCTCCGAGAGGAGCTTCTGCGCGGGCAGGTTGCCGCCGGGCGTGACGCAGCGGGAGTACTGGATCTCGACGCCGTGGCGCCCTTCCTCGAGGGCCGCGAGCGTCATCCGGATGCCGACCATCAGGTCGAGCGGCTCGAATCCGGTGACGACGATCGGGATCCGGTATCTCTCCGCGATCGGGTCGTACTCGTGCGTCCCCATGACGGTGCAGACGTGCCCCGCGGCGAGGAACCCCTTCACGAGGCAGGCCGGTGAGGAAAGGAGCGCCTCCATCGCGGGCGGGACGAGAACGTGCGACACGAGGACCGAGAAGTTCGGGAGGTCGAGCCGTTCCGCCTCGAGGAGCGCGCCGGCGATGGCCGGGGCCGTCGTCTCGAAGCCGACGGCGAAGAAGACGACCTGCCTCTCCGGCAGCTTCTGCGCGAGGCGGACCGCGTCGAGCGGCGAGTAGAGCATCCGCACGTCGCCGCCGCGGGCCTTCACCGAGAGGAGGTCGAGCTCGGAGCCGGGGACGCGGAGCATGTCGCCGAACGAGGCGAACGTGACCTCGGGGCGGCGGGCGATGGCGACGGCCCGGTCGATGAGCTCGAGCGGCGTGACGCAGACGGGGCAGCCCGGCCCGTGGACGAGCGTGACGAGGTCGGGGAGCATCCGGTCGAGCCCGTACTTGATGAGCGTGTGGGTCTGCCCGCCGCAGATCTCCATGAGGGTCCAGGGACGGGTGACGAGCGCGCGGATCGAGTCGGCGACCTTCCGGACGTCCGCCTCGCTGCGGTACTCGTCGACGAATTTCACGAAGCGTCGGCCTTCGTCGGGCTCTCGGGGCCCCCGAGCTCGCCCATCTCCTCGAGCGCCGCCCAGATGTCGTTGGCGTGTTCCTCGTCGATCTTCGAGATCGCGAAGCCGACGTGGACGAGGACGTAGTCGCCGACCACCGCCTCGGGAACGTAGGCGAGGCAGATCTCCTTCGTCACGCCGCCGAAGCTGACGATCCCCATCGTCATGCCGACGGGGCTCTCGTCGATGCGGAGGATCTGGCCGGGAACACCGAGGCACATGGCGACCCCCTTCGGGAAGGCGGGAAGTATAGGGCGAGGCGATCAGGCGCCGGTGGTGGCCGCGACGGCAGGGGAGGTGGTCCGGAGCGGCTCGCGGTCGAAGACAGAGGCGAAGTGGACGATGAAGCGCTCCGCCGCTTCGGCCACGGAGGGCGGAGGAAGTCCGGGACGCGCCCGCTCGAGCGACGTCACGCCGCCGTCCGGGATGCCGCACGGGACGAACAGGTCGAAGCGCTCGAGCTGCGTCGAGACGTTCAGGGCGACGCCGTGCGTCGTCACCCAGTCGGAGAGGTGGACGCCGATGGCGGCGAGCTTGTCGTTTCCCACCCACACCGACGACCACCGTGCCGGGACGTCGCTTCTCCGGGCGTCGACGCCGAAATCGGCCGCCGTGAGGATGAGGACCTCCTCGAGGCGCCGCACCAGGAGCTTGACGTCCCTCTCTCCTCCCTCGAGGCGGAGGATCGGGTAGGCGACGAGCTGGCCCGGCCCGTGGAACGTCAGCTTCCCGCCGCGGTCCGACGTGCGGAGGGTGATGCCGAGGCTCTCGAGCCGGCCGGCGGGGACGTGGAGGTCGCCGGTCCCCGCGTTCCTCCCCACGGTGATGACGTCCTGGTGCTCGAGGAGGAAGAGGGTTTCCCGCCCTCCCGCCTTCGCCCGGTTCCGGGCGTCCTGCTGGAGAGCGACGACGTCGTCGTAGGGACGCGGTCCGAGCGGGAGGAGGGAGACGACGTCGAGGTCGCGGCGCATTCTGGCGGGAATGTAGCAGCTCGTCAGGAGCCGGGAACCGGTCCGGGAGCGAGAGTGAGCCCGGCGTGACAGAAGAGGCTTCGCCGGAACCGGCCGTTGTCGAGGAAGTCGAGGTACTGCTCCCGCTCGATCCGGCTCGTGGCGAGCCGGTCGAGGGTCTGGTCGACCTCCGGGGCCCGGGTCTCGTCCGGGCTCCCGTGACGCACTTCCGCCACGTACTGGAGGCCGTGCCTTCCGACACGCTCGACCATCTCCGAGAAATAAACGGGGTTGTTCTCCGCCTCCAGGTCGTCGTGGAGGAGGTACCAGTCTTTCGCTTCCTCGACGTACGAGGCCTGCTCCTCGAGGAGGATCGACCAGAGGGTCCCTTCGGCCTTCGCGGAAGTTGCGAGGAAGCGCATGAGCTCCCGCACCTGGCGGAGGCGCTCGGCGGGGTCCGGGGTCTTCCGGATCCGGAAGAGCATCATCTCCCGGAACATGAGCCCGAGGTGCCAGCCGGGGAAGGTGTTGTAGCTGAGATAGACGATGCCGTTCGGCGACAGCCGCTGCGCGCAGACCTCGAGGAGCGCCTCCTGGACGTCGGGCGGGACCCACGAGTAGAGGCCGTGCCCGATGACGTAGTCGAACCGGCCGAAGCTCTCGTCGAGGTCGCGAAGGTCCATTGCGTGAAACGTGGCGTTCGCCGTTCCAGCCTCCGCGGCCGTGGCCTTTGCTTCCTGGATCTGCTTCTGGGAGAGGTCGATGCCGACGAACGCGGCGTCGGGCATGGTCCAGGCCATGGGGACGAGGTTCGCGCCGCGGCCGCAGCCCAGCTCGAGGACGCGGGCGCCGGCGAGAGGGGGCGGTTCGAGTCCGCACCTGAGGGCCGTTGCCGCCAGGACCTCCGGATGCGTGTGCGCGAACGAGGCGGCCAGGTAGGGCACCTCGTCGTAGGTCGTTCCTGCGAATCCCCTCACGCGCCTCCCGTCACCGCGGCTTCCGTGCTGCCGGAACGAGAACGGGGAGCCCGGAGGCCCCCCGTTCCCGTTTCCCGCGGCCGTGCGAGGCCGTCCTCAAGTCAATCGATCTCCGGGAAGCTCCCGCTCTCGAGCGTGGCCTTGACGACGCCCATGAACGCGTCGGCCTCGGCGCCGTCGACGAGCCGGTGGTCGAACGAGAGAGCCAGGTAGCCCATCGTCCGGACGGCGATGGTGTCGGTGCCGTCGGGCAGCTCGACGACCTTCGCCCGCTTCTCGATCGTCCCGATGTTCAGGATGGCCACCTGCGGCTGGTTGATGATCGGCGTGCCGAAAAGGGAGCCGTAGACGCCAGGGTTCGTGATGGTGAAGGTGCCTCCCTGCACGTCGTCGGGGAGGAGCTTCTTCGTCCGCGCCCGGCCGGCGAGGTCGTTGGCGGCGCGGGCCAGGCCGACGAGCGAAAGATCGTCGGCGTTCTTGATGACCGGGACGATGAGGCCCCAGTCGAGCGAGACGGCCACGCCGAGGTTGATGTCGCGGTGGTAGACGATGTCGTCGCCCGAGACCGACGCGTTGACGGAGGGCCGAGCCTTCAGGCCGGCGATGACCGCCTTGAAGATGAAGGGCATGTAGGAAAGCTTCGTCCCGTACTGGGCTGCGAAGCGGTCCTTCACCTTCTCGCGCAGCTTCGCGATGGCCGTGTAGTCGACTTCGAACACGGTGGCGACGTGGGCCGAGGTCGCCTTCGACTCGACCATCCGCTGGGCGATCTTCTTGCGCATCGGCGACATCGCCTCGACCGACACGTTCGCGCCGGCGGGGAAGGCAATGACGGGAATGGCGGGCGTGGGCCTGGTGGGGGCGGCCGGAACGGGAGGAGCCGCCGCTGCGACCGGGGCGACGGGCGCGGCAGGGACTGCGACGGTGGCCGGGGCCGGAGCCGGCGAATGCGCGGTGGCCGCGGCCGCGGGAGCGGGAGCGGGAGCGGGTGTGCCTCCGGCCTCGAGGAACGCGGTGAGGTCCGACTTCGTCACGCGACCGGAGATGCCCGTGCCGGGAACCTGCGCCAGGTCGACACCCTTCTCCTCGGCGATGACCCGCACCACCGGCGAAGAGCGGCGCTTCTGGAGGTCTTCCTTCGTTTCCCCTTCCTGGGGCGGGGTCGTGAAGTGAGGGGCCGCCGGGGGAGCCGTGGACGCGGGCGGCGGCATCACGACGAGGGCGGCCGGGGCCGGGGCCGGAGCGGGAGCGGCGACGGGCGCGGCCACGGGGACGGGAGCCTCGGCCGCGGGGGCCGGTGCAGGAGCGGGACCGGCTGCCGCCTCCGCAGGGGGCGCGGCCGCCGTCGCCTCGCCCGCCTCGCCGATCTTCGCGACGACGGTGTTGATCGGAACGGTCGTCCCCTCCGGAACGAGGATCTCGAGGAGAACGCCGGCGGAAGGGGAAGGAATCTCGGCGTCGACCTTGTCGGTCGAGATCTCGAAGAGCGGCTCGTCGCGCTTGACGCTGTCGCCGATCTTCTTCATCCAGCGGGTCAGGGTTCCCTCGGCGATCGACTCGCCCATCTGCGGCATGATCACGTTCGTCGGCATGGTCCGATTCTCCGTCAGTCTTTCATCGGGTCAGTACGCCGCGAGTCTACGCGCGGCGGCGAGAAGGGTGGAGAGGCCGGGCAGATACGCCGCCTCGAGGCTCGGGGCGAAGGGTATCGGGGTGTCGGGGGCGGTCACGCGGAGGACCGGCGCGTCGAGCCACTCGAAGGCCTTCTCCGCGAGCGTGGCGGCGATCTCGGCCCCGATCCCGAGCGTCCGGGCGTCCTCGTGGAGGAGGAGAGCCCTCGACGTCTTCTTCACCGACGCGACGACCGTCTCCTCGTCCATCGGGAGAAGGGTGCGCAGGTCTATGACCTCGGCCTCGATTCCCCCTTTCGCGAGCTCTGCAGCCGCGTCGAGGGCGAGCGGGACCATCGCCCCGTAGGTCACGATCGTCAGGTCGCGGCCGGTGCGCCGGACGGCCGCCTTCCCGAGGGGGACGACGCCGTCGCCTTCAGGAAGGACTTCCTTCGCCCGCCGGTAGAGGAGCTTGTGCTCGAGGAAGAGGACCGGGTCCTCGTCGCGGATCGCCGCCTTGAGGAGGCCGCGGGCGTCGGCGGCGGTCGAGGGAACGACGACCGCGAGACCGGGTGTCCGGGCGAAGTACCCCTCGGGGCTCTGGGAGTGGAACGGCCCCGCGTGGACGCCGGCGCCCGACGGCCCGCGGATGACGATCGGGACGCCGAGGCCGGTCCGGTAGCGGTGCTTCGCCGCGAAGTTCGTGATCATGTCGAACGCCCGCGCGGCGAAGTCGAAGAACTGCATCTCGACGACGGGGCGCAGGCCCCTCAATGAGGCGCCGATGGCCGCGCCGACGATCGCCTCCTCGACCACGGGCGTGTCGATGACTCGCTGCGGACCGAATCGCTCGAGAAGGCCCGCCGTCGCCTTGAACGCGCCGCCGTAGACGCCGATGTCCTCGCCGAGGAGGATCACCCGCTCGTCGCGATCCATTTCCTCCGCGAGGGCGATCCGGATCGCGTCGACGTAGGTGACCTCGTGGTCCGTTCGGCCGCTCAACGGAGCCCTCCGACGAACGTCTCCGCCCGCCGCCTCACGGCGGCTTCCTCGTCGGCTCTCACGCCCCGGAACTCGGGGTCGGGGACCGGTGCGGGGGAGGCCTCGGCCTCGGCCACGGCGGCGTCCAGCTCCGCGTCGATGTCAGCCCTCACGGCCTCCCGCGCCGCGGCGTCCATCACGCCGGCCGCGTCGAGGTGCCGCTCGAACCGGGCGATCGGGTCGCGCCGCGTCCACTCGGCCAGCTCCTCCGCGTCGACGTAGGCCTGCCCGTCGTGCTCGGCGTGCCCCTTCCGGCGGTACGTCTTGCACTCGAGGAGGAACGGGCCGTTTCCCGCGCGCGCCCATGCCACGGCGCGCCGGGCCGCCTCGACGACGGCGAGGACGTCGTTCCCGTCCACGATCGCGCTCGCGACGCCGTAGCCGGCGGCCTTGTCGGCGAGGGTGGCGGCGCCGCACTGCATCTCGGACGGCGTCGAGTAGGAGTAGCGGTTGAACTCGAGCACGACGACGAGAGGGAGCTTCTGAACCGCGGCGAAGTTGATCCCCTCGTGGAACGCGCCCGTCGAGGTCCCTCCCTCGCCGAGGTAGGTCATCCCGACGGTCCTCTTCCCGAGATACCGGTCCGCGAGGACCATCCCGGCGACCACCGAAACGGCCGTCCCGAGCATCGCGATCGCGGAGTAGAGCCCCTTCTCCGGCAGGCAGAAGTGCAGGAACCCGTCGCGGCCCCTCGCCGGGGCGTCGGCCTTCGTCATCACCTGCCGGAGGATGTCGACGGGCCGCGCACCGCGCACCAGGGTCGCGCCCAGGTCGCGGATGATCGGAACGAGGAGGTCTCCCTCCTCCAGCGCGAACGCCGTCCCGACGGCCGTCGCCTCCTGCCCCAGGCACCGGAACAGCCCCCCGGTCATCTTCCCCTGCCGGTAGAGGCTCACCATCCGCTCCTCGAGGAGGCGGGTGAGAAGGAGGTGCCGGTAGAGGGTCTTCTGCTGTTCGGGAGAGGTGGTCATGGCGTCGGGCGGAGGCCCAACTCGTCATTATCGGCACCGGTTCCGCAATGCGTCAAACTCGGGGAGTGACCCGCCGCCCTCCCAAGACTTCCCGCCTCGGCCGGCTCTTCGAGCTGGGGAGCCTCGCCGCCCGGGCGGGAGCGTCGACGGTCGTCTCCCGCCTCTCGGGCGTGGGCCGCCCGGCGCCCGCGCGGGCGGCTCTCCGGTCGGCCGACCTCGTGAAGAACGCCCACCGCCTCGTCGCGACGCTCGGAGACATGAAGGGCGCGGCGATGAAGGTGGGGCAGATGCTCAGCCTCCAGGAGGCGTTCCTGCCGCCGGAGGTCGCGGTCGTCCTCCGGTCGCTGCAGGGAGAGACACCGAGCCTGCCGCTCGAGATGGTCGAGGACCAGCTCGCCGCGGAGCTGGGCGACCCGCTGCAGATCTTCGCGAGCTTCGAGCCCGAGGCGTTCGCGGCGGCCTCCATCGGGCAGGTCCACCGGGCCGTCCTGCGCGACGGGCGGCGGGTCGCGGTGAAGATCCA
The DNA here is from genome assembly GCA_016719485.1 of Holophagales bacterium. Classification (NCBI taxonomy): domain Bacteria; kingdom Pseudomonadati; phylum Acidobacteriota; class Holophagae; order Holophagales; species Holophagales bacterium. Next base: position 62,635 of record JADJZB010000031.1, on the reverse strand, counting down.
GTACCCGGACATCGACCGGATCGTCGAGGCGGACCTCGGGAATCTCCGGAGGGTGCTGAAGTCGGTCGTCGCGCTCTTCTCGAAGGTCGACTTCGAGCCGATCTGGAAGGAGCTGCAGGCCAGGCTCCGCGAGGAGCTCGACTACCTCCACGAGGCCGAGCGGATCCGCCGGATGACCGAGCTCCACGCCGGAGTCCCCGAGATCGTCATACCGCGGGTCGTCGAGGAAGCCTCGACGGCGCGCATCCTGACGATGACGTTCGAAGAGGGGCTCTCGCCCGACGAGGCCTGCTCCGACGCGATTCCGCAGGAGCTGAAGGACCGGTGGGGCCTCGTCCTCTTCGACTTCCTCCTGCGCGGCCTCCTCGAGCACCGCCTCCTCCACGCCGACCCGAACCTCGCGAACTTCGCGTTCCGCAGGGACGGCCGGGTCGTCGTCTACGACTTCGGCTGCGTCAAGGAGGTCCCTCTCCGGCTCGCGCGCGGGTACCGCGACCTCTGCCGGCGCGCCCTCGCCGGCAGGGTCGACGAGCTTCCCGACCAGCTGAAGAAGATGGGGCTGCACCGGATGGACGGCCGCCCGCTCGACCAGGCTCTCGTCGCGCCCTGGGCCGCGATCGTCCTGGAGCTCCTCCGATCCGCCCCGCCCTACCGCTTCGGCGCGGACGACACCGTGGCGACCCGGATGTTCGACGCGGCCCGGACGAGCCTCGCCGAGGCGGCGGACGTCCGTTTCCCGTCCGACATCGTCTTCGTGAACCGGACGGTCGGTGGGCACTTCGGAAACCTGACGCGGCTGAAGGCCGAGGGGGCCTGGCGAGCGACGCTGGAGCGGTACGTCGGTGCGTGAACCCTTGCCCGGGGGAATCGAACTTCCTATCCTCGGCTGAATGCTCGCCGTCTTCGTCCTCTACATGGTGGCGACGGTCTTCATCGCCTGGTGGTATTCGCGCGGAGAGAGGACGCACAGGGAGTTCGTCCTCGGCGGCGGGCGCTTCTCGGGGACGGCCCTTGCGCTCTCGGAACGGGCCACGGGCGAGTCGGCCTGGCTGCTCCTCGGCCTGACGGGGCACGCCTACGCCGACGGGCTCAGCACCATCTGGGTCGCCCTGGGTTGCGTGATCGGCATCCTGTTCATCTGGATGGTCATGGCCGGCCGGCTCCGCGAGGAGACCGAGAAGACCGGCGCCATGACCGTCTCGAGCCTTCTGGCGCGAAGGTTCCCCGGGGCGGAGAAGCCGATCGGCATGCTCTCGGCCGTGATCCTGATCTTCTTCTTCCTGCTCTACATCGCCGCGCAGTTCAGCGGCTCCGGCAAGGTGCTCCAGGGGACGTTCGGCCTCGACCCCTTCTGGGGAATCGTCATCGCCTCGGTCGTCGTGACCGTCTACTGCGGCCTTGGCGGTTTCATCGCGGTCGTCGTGACCGACGTCTTCCAGGCCCTCCTGATGATCTTCACGCTCGTCGCGTTTCCCGTCATCGCCCTCTTCATCGCGGCCAGCCACGACCTGCAGATCGCCGGGGCGCTTCGGGAGGCCGGACCGCACTACCTGTCGCTGACGCGGGGGATGACCGGTTCCTCGGCCGTGATCCTCGTCCTGAGCGGCCTCAGCTGGGCGCTCGGCTACACCGGCCAGCCGCAGCTGCTCACGCGGATGATGGCGATCCGAAACGAGAAGGAGGTCCGGCGCGCGGTGGGAGTAGCCACGGTCTGGACCCTCCTCGCCTACACCGGGGCTATCCTGATCGGCCTTTTCGGCGTGGCATTCGTGAAAAGCGGGCTCCTCGGGGCCGGGGCCTCCGCGGTTTCGACCGATGCCGAGAAGATCCTGCCGGCCATGGTCGTCGCCCTCGTGAGCCCGATCCTCGCCGGGGTCCTGCTGTCGGGCGTCATCTCCGCGATGATGTCGACCGCGTCGTCGGAGGTGACGGTCTCTTCGGCCTCCTTCACCGAGGACATCTTCACGAACCTGAGGAAGAGGGCCACCTCCCCGAAGGGAATGCTCTACCTGAACCAGGCCGTCACGGTCGCGGTGGGGGCGGTGGCCATCGTCCTGGCCCTGACGATGCGGGACACCGTCTACAGCCTCGTGTCCTACGCGTGGTCGGGCATCGGCTCGTCGTTCGGGCCGGCCCTCATCCTCCTCCTCTTCTGGAAGAGGCTTTCCCGTGCGGGGGTCTTCGCCTCGCTGATCACCGGCACGGTGGCGACGGTCGTCTGGAAGACGTTCTTCGAGCAGCCGACCGGGGTCTCGGAGAGGCTCGCCAGCTACGTCATCTCGTTCACGATGGCGGTCCTCTTCTCGCTCGTCTTCCCGGAGAAGGGCGGCGGCCGGCCGTCCCCGACGAGCACAGTGTTGACACCGACGGGCGGGCCCGCCTAGAGTCCGGCCGCAATGAGCCCCTGCTCCACCCGAAAGCGGACGACGACCACGATGAAGCGCACGCCGCGAGGCGGGCCGGCGGGGGACCGGACGACCGTGTAGGACACGGGCGTACGGAACCGGAGAAAACGCAGGGCCCGCCGGCGACGGCGGGCTCTTTGATTTCCGGCGGGAGCGCCGGGGAACGGAACGAGAGGACGAGATGGCAGCGGAAGGACGAGACAGCCGGATCCCGGTGGCGATCCTCGGGGCGACGGGGGCGGTGGGGCAGCGGATGGTGTCGCTTCTCGCCGGGCACCCGCAGCTGAGGCTCGCGGAGGTGGCGGCCTCGGAGCGCTCGCAGGGGAAGACGTACTTCGAGGCGACGCGTTGGATCCTGCCGGGCGACGTTCCCCAGGACGCTCGGGGCCTCGTCGTGAAGTCGGTCGAGGAAGCGCTGGGATCGCGCCTCGTCCTCTCGGCCCTCGACGCGAAGGTGGCGGACACGGTCGAGCCCCTGCAGGCCTCGCGCGGCCGGCTCGTCGTCTCGAACACGAAGTCGTTCCGGATGCAGGCCGACGTGCCGCTCCTGATCCCCGAGGTGAACGCGGACCACCTCGCGCTCCTCGACCGGCAGGAGTGGGCGGCCGCGGGCGGCGGCATCGTCACGAACCCCAACTGCGTCGTCGTCGGCCTCGCGATGGCGCTCGCGCCGCTCCACCGCGCGTTCGGTATCGAGGCGGTCTGCGTCACGACGCTCCAGGCGCTGTCCGGGGCGGGCTATCCGGGCGTTCCCTCGCTCGACGCGCAGGGGAACGTCATCCCGTTCATCGACGGCGAGGAGGAGAAGATCGAGACCGAGCCGGGGAAGATCCTCGGAACGCTCGAGAACGGTCGGGTCGTCCCGGCAGCGTTCCCGATCTCCGTCTCGGTCAACCGGGTCCCCGTGCGCGACGGGCACACGGAGTCGGTTTTCGTGAAGCTCTCGCGGAAGGCCTCGCTCGGGGAGATCCGGGAGGTACTCGAGGGGTTCAGCGGAGAGCCGCAGCGCCTCGGCCTCTCCTCGGCGCCCCCGCGGCCGATCGTCGTCCGCGACGAGCCGGACCGGCCGCAGCCGATCCGGGACGTGGAGGCCGGGCACGGGATGGTGGTCAGCGTCGGGCGGCTGAGGCCCGACCCGGTCTACGACGTCCGCTTCACGCTCCTCGTCCACAACACCGTCCGCGGCGCGGCGGGGGCGGCGCTCCTGAACGCCGAGCTCCTCGCGGCGACGGGGCGGCTCTGAGGGCCTCTCCATGCTCGTGATGAAGTTCGGCGGCACCTCGGTCGGGACCGGCGAGCGGATCGCGGGGGTGGCGGAGCTCGTCGCGTCGAGGCTTTCCGAGGAGCCGTTCGTCGTCGTCTCGGCGATGGGGGGCGTCACCGACGCCCTCCTCGCGCTCTCCCGCGCGGCGCGCGAGGGGGACCGGGCGGCCGCGGCCGCGGCGCTCGTGACGCTCGGGGAGAAGCACGTCGCCGCGGTCGAGTCACTGGGCCTCGCGGGCGGGGCGGCCGGCGCGCTCCGGGAAGAGATCTCGCGCGAGATGGCGAGGCTCGAGAGCCTGACCACCGGAGTGGCGCTTCTCGGCGAGCTCTCGGCCCGCACGTCCGACGCGATCTGCGCGGCGGGGGAGCTCCTCTCGGCGGCGCTGACCGCCGCGGCGCTTGAGAAGCGGGGCGTCGCGGTCGCGCGGGTGGATCCCCGCGAGTGGATGGCGACCGACGCGACCTGGGGCGCCGCGACGCCCGACGAAGCCGCCCTCGCGCGGAAGGCCGCGAGCCGGCTCCTGCCCGAGCGCGCCGCCGGAAAGGTCGTCGTCACCGGGGGTTTCGTCGGGGCGGCGCCCGACGGCTCGACGACGACGCTCGGGCGAGGCGGGTCGGACTTCTCGGCAGCACTCCTCGGTGCGGCGCTTCACGACGCCGGCGCGCCGGTCGAGGCGATCGAGATCTGGACCGACGTCGACGGGATCCTGACGGCCGACCCGCGCCTCGTCCCGGGCGCGCGCCTCGTACCGGAGGTCGGCTACGCCGAGGCGGCGGAGCTCGCGTTCTTCGGCGCGAAGGTTCTCCACCCGGCGACGATCCGGCCGGCCATCGCTCGCGGCCTCCCGGTGCGCGTGAGGAACACGTTCCGGCCCCAGGTCCCGGGGACGACGGTGCGGGCGGAGGCGTCCGGCGCGGGCGTGAGGGCGCTCGCGATGCGGACGGGCGTGGCGGCGCTCTTCGTCGGGAGTCCGCGCATGCTGATGGCCCACGGCTACGCGGCCCGCGTCTTCTCGGTGTTCGAGCGGCACGCCGTCGCGGTGGACGTCATCGCGACGAGCGAGGTGTCGATCTCGATCACGGTCGACGGCGGGGCTCCCGTCGCGGCGCTCGTCCGGGACCTCTCGACGTTCGCGGAGGTGTCGGTCCTCCACGACCTCGCCGTCGTCTCGGTGGTGGGGCGCCGGCTCAGGACGACGGCCGGGGTCGCGGCGCGGGTCTTCGCGGCGCTCGGCGACATCAACGTGGTCCTGATCTCGCAGGGAGCCTCGGAGACGAACCTGACGTTCGTGGTCCAGGCTCCGGATGCGCCCGAGGCGCTTCGGAGGCTCCACCGCGACCTGTTCGAGAAGGAGGCGGCGTGAAGGCTCTCATCGTGGGCCCGGGAAAGATGGGACGGGCCATCGAGGCGGTCCTCGTCCAGCGCGGGCACGGCGTCCGCGCGCGGGTCGGGCGGCGTGACGACCTCGAGGCGCTCGAGCCCGACGTCGTCGACGTGGCGTTCGAGTTCACGACGCCGGAGGCCGCGCCGAGGACGGTGGCGGCGCTCCTGATGCACCGGGTCCCGGTCGTCTGCGGGACGACCGGCTGGGACGTCGCGCCGATGAAGCGGCTCGCGGGGGAGCGGAACGTGCCGTTCCTGCACTCTCCGAACTTTTCCATCGGCGTCGCGGCGCTGCGGCGCGCGGCGATGGTCCTCGGCGGCGCCCTCGCCCGCTTCCCCGAGTTCGAGCCGGCGATCGTGGAGCGCCACCACTCCGCCAAGAAGGACGCGCCGTCGGGGACCGCGAAGGCGATCGCCGAGTCCGTCGGCGTGGGGCGGGCAGCGGGGGAAGAGATCCCGATCGTCTCGCTGCGCCACGGGGGCCAGCCGGGGGAGCACGTCCTCGTCTTCGAGGGGCCTGACGAGTCGATCGAGCTCGTCCACAGGGCCCGTTCCCGGAGCCTCTTCGCCCTCGGTGCCGTCCAGGCCGCAGAGTGGCTCGTCCGGTCGGGGCTGACCGGGCCCGTCAACTTCGACGACTTCCTCGACCGGAGGACCGCATGAAGACGCAGGAGCCGACCCGCATCCACCTCACGGGGGTCTTCACGGCGCTCGTGACTCCGTTCACGGAGAAGGGGGACCTCGACGAGCCGGCCCTCCGAAAGCTCGTGCGTCGCCAGGTTGCGGGAGGCGTCGCCGGCGTCGTCCCGTGCGGGACGACCGGGGAGTCCGTGACTCTCGATCCCGACGAGCACGAGCGGGTCGTCACCGTGACGGTGGAGGAGGCGCGGTCGGCCCGGCGCGCCATCCGGGTGATCGCCGGCTGCGGGTCCAACGACACGCGGAGGTCCCAGAAGCTCGCCGAGCGGTGCCGAAAGGCAGGGGCCGATGCCCTTCTCGTCGTCACGCCGTACTACAACAAGCCGACGCCGCGCGGCCTCCTCGAGCACTTCCGGGCCGTGGCCGACGCCGGGCACCTGCCCGTCGTCGCCTACAACGTCCCCTCGCGCACAGGGGTGAACATGCTCCCGGAAACGGTCCTTCAACTCGCGGAAGACACGCGGATGTGCGCTGTAAAGGAAGCCTCCGGGAGCCTCGACCAGGCGTGCGAGATCCTGCGGAATCGGCCGGCCGGCTTCTCCGTCCTCTCGGGCGAGGACTCGCTCGCGCTGCCGATGATCGCCTGCGGCGCCGACGGCGTCATCGCGGTCATCTCGAACGAGGTGCCCGCGCTCCTGGTGGCGCTCGTGGAGGCCGCCCTCACGGGCGAGCGGGGCGAGGCCGCGCGCCTCCAGGCGAAGCTCCTGCCGCTGATGCGGGCGAACTTCCGCGAGTCGAACCCGATCCCGGTGAAGTGGGCCCTCCACCGCCTCGGCCTGATCCACGACGTCCTGCGTCTCCCGCTCGTTCCGCTCTCGAAAGGGCAGCACAAGCCGATGGAAGAGGCCCTGAAGGAAGCCGGGCTCCTCGACGACGCGGGGAACGCGGTCGAGGAGGCGTCGTGAGCGGCGTGCTCTCGCGCGACGAGGTGCTGGCGCTGCTCGACCGGCTCGAGAGGGGAGAGCTCCGCGCCGCCGAGCCCGTGGGCGACGGCTGGCGCGTGAACCCGGAGGTGAAGGAGGGGATCCTCCAGGCCTTCCGGCTCGGCGTCGACACCGACCTCTCGATGCCGCCGTTCGCCTTCCGCGACCGCGACACGCTCCCGCCCCGCGGCGGGCTGCCACCGGGCGTCCGCGTCGTCCCCGGGGGAACTGCCATCCGGCGCGGCGCGTTCGTCGCGAGGGGCGTCGTCGTCATGCCGCCGGCCTACGTGAACGTCGGGGCGTACGTGGACGAGGGAGCGATGATCGACAGCCACGCCCTCGTCGGCTCCTGCGCCCAGGTGGGCAAGAGGGTCCACCTCTCTGCCGCGGCCCAGCTCGGCGGGGTCCTCGAGCCGGTCGGCGCCCTCCCGGTCGTCGTCGAGGACGACGTCTTCGTGGGCGGGGGCGTGGGCCTCTACGAGGGGGTCCGCGTCCGCTCCCGCGCCGTCCTCGCCGCAGGGGTCATCCTGACCGCGTCGAGCGTGATCTACGATCTCGCGAACGAACGCGAGCTGCGTGCCACGGGATCGGCACCCCTCACCGTGCCGGAGGGGGCGGTCGTCGTCCCGGGCTCCCGCCCGGCGCCCGGCTCCTGGGCGCACGTGCGGGGCCTCTCGATCTCGGCGGCGGTCATCGTCAAGTACCGCGACGGCAAGACCGACGCCCGGACGGCCCTCGAACGGGCCCTCCACCGAACGGACTGAATCCCTGGGACGAGGAGGCCACTTCATGACGACCGCAGCGGCGAGCAGCTACGACGAGGTCCCGTACAGCGATCGGTGCTTCTTCATGACGCATCCGGATCACCTCGCGACCCTGGCGATCGTCCACGGGGTTCCCGTGCCGCCGGTGGAGCGGTTCCGGGTGCTCGAGCTCGGCTGTGCGCGAGGGGGCAACCTCCTGCCGATGGCGCTCGAGGCCCCGGAGTCGACCTTCGTCGGCGTGGACCTCTCCGTCCTGCAGATCGAGGAGGCTCGCGAAAGGGCGGCGCAGCTCGGCCTCGAGAACGTCGTCCTCCACGCCATGAGCCTCGCCGACATCGACGCGTCCTTCGGGCTCTTCGACTACATCGTCTGCCACGGCGTCTACTCCTGGGTGCCGGACTTCGTGCGCGAGCGGATTCTCTCCATCTGCTCGGAGAACCTCTCTCCGAACGGCCTGGCCTTCGTGAGCTACAACACCTACCCGGGCTGGCACGAGCGGGGCATGGTCCGCGAGCTCATGCTCTACCACGCGCGCCACCCGGCGAGCGTGTCGGAGCGGCTGGAGAGGGCGAGAGGCATCGTCGAGGAGCTGACGGGGGTCCTTCCGAATCCCTCCAGCCCTTACGGGACCGGTCTTCAGGTCGAACGTGAGGTGCTTCGGGACGTCTCTGATGCCTACCTCTTCCACGAGTTCCTCGAGGACGAGAACCAGCCGACGCACGTCCACGAGTTCCTGACGCGCGCGGCGAGATTCGGGCTGGAGTTCGTGGCCGAGGCGAGCACGCCGGGGCTGCTCCTGGGCTTGCCGGCACAGGCCCAGGAGGCGATCGCCCGCTGGGCGACGGACGTCACGTCGCGAGAGCAGTACCTCGACTTCGTCATCAACCGGTCTTTTCGGCGGACGGTCCTCAGGCGGGCCGGCGGACCCGCGGCGACCCGCACGTCGCCCGACGTGGTCGCCGGACTCTGGGTCACCGCGGCGGTGATGCCGGGCGTCCCCGACCCGGTCGTCTCGGACGACTCTGCCGTGGAGTTCGCACGGCCCGAGAAGGCCGGCTCCGTGACCACGAACAGGCCCGTCGTGAAAGCCGCCCTTCTGACGCTCTTCGAGGAGCGTCCGCGCGCGCTCGACTTCGAGACGCTGTGGTCCGGGGTCCAGGCGCGCCTCGCAGCACCGGGCGGGCCGGTCATCGCGGGCGGGACCGAGCTGCGGAACGAGCTCATGGGCGCGATCCTCCAGCTCTACGTCTCGGATCTCGTCGGCCTTCACGTCCGGCCGCCCCGCCCGGTCACCGAAGTTTCCGAACGCCCGGTCGCGAGCTCGTACGCGCGGCTTCAGGCCGCGACCGCCACGCGCGTGACGAGCCTGCGACGCCGGGGTGTCGAGCTCGAAGAGTTCGACCGGGCCGTCCTTCTCCTCCTCGACGGGACACGCGACGTCGATCGCGTACTGGACGCGCTCGTCGAGGAGGTCCTGGCGGGGCGCTTCGACTTGAGCCAGGCGGGCGAGCCCGTTCGGGACCCGGACGTCATCCGGGCCGTCTTCGCGAGCGAGGTCGAGACGACGGTTCGACGCATGGCGTCCGATGCCCTCCTGATGGGTTGACGGGAGGCGGACAGCCGGGGTGCGATCGGGCCGATCGTCCGGAGGGAACGCGGCGGAAGGCCCTGCGGCCTACTGCCGGCCCGGCTGCGTCAGGAAGACCCGGACCTTTCGCGGCGTCACGCGAAGCCGCTCGCCGGACTGCGGCGCGAGCTGCTCGAACCGATCCCGGGAGATCTCCACCTTGAGAGTGGAGCCGTCGTCCGGGTCGAGCTCGAGGCGTACGACGGCGCCCGCCACCGCGACGTGACGGACCGTCGCGAGGAATCCTTCGGTGCCGCCGGTGTCCCGGGCCAGGTCGATCTCCCACGAGCGCGCGTAGCCGGACGCCGGGGCCGGCTCGGAGTGGGGGTGTTCGGGGTATTCGACGGAGAGGGGCCCGAGGAGGGCGCGGCCGCTCTCGACCCGGCCGTGGAAGATGTTCACCGAGCCGAGGAAGTCGAGGACGAAGGGGGTGGCGGGCCTCTCGAAGAGCTCCTGGGGGGTGCCGTCCTGGACGATCCGTCCGCGGTCGAGGAGGACGACGCGGTCGGCGACCTCGAGCGCCTCCTCCTGGTCGTGCGTCACGAAGAGGCTCGTGAGGCGGATCTCGTCGTGGAGCCTGCGGAGCCAGCGGCGCAGCTCCTGCCGCACGCGGGCGTCGAGCGACCCGAACGGTTCGTCGAGGAGGAGGACCTTCGGCTCGACGGCCAGGGCCCGCGCGAGGGCGACCCGCTGGCGCTGGCCGCCGGAGAGCTCCGAGGGGAGCCTGTCGCCGAGCCAGTCGAGCTGCACGAGCTTCAGGAGGTCGGTGACGCGCTTGCGGACCACGGCCTCGGGCGGCCGCTCGTCGCGCGGCTTCACGCGCAGGCCGAACGCGACGTTCTCGAACACCGTCATCCGCCGGAAGAGGGCGTAGTGCTGGAAGACGAAGCCGACGCGGCGCTCGCGGGCGTCGCGCCGCGTCGCGTCCTCGCCGTGGAAGAGGACCGTGCCCCGGCCGGGCTCCTCGAGCCCCGCGATGATCCGGAGCAGGCTCGTCTTTCCCGAGCCCGAGGGGCCGAGGAGGGCGACGAGCTCGCCGTCGCCGACGCGCAGGGAAACGTCGTCGAGCGCGAGGAAAGTCCCGAAGGACTTCGAGACGGACCGGACCTCGATGCTCACGGGGCCTCCTCCCCGGCGTGCCGGGAGAGGAACGCCTTGGCCAGCATGGCGGCGAGCGCGACGAGGGTGAGGAGCGACGCGGCCGCGAACGCGCCCTGGAACGCGTACTCGTTGTAGAGCGTCTCGACGTGCAGCGGAAGCGTGTTCGTCGCGCCGCGGACGTGCCCGGAGACGACGGAGACGGCGCCGAACTCGCCGACGGCGCGGGCCGTGCAGAGGACGATGCCGTAGAGGAGCGCCCACTTCACGTTCGGGAGGGTCACGCGGAGGAACGTCGTGAAGAACCCGGCGCCGAGGACGCGCGCCGCCTCCTCCTCGTCGGTTCCCTGCGACTGCATGAGCGGAACCAGCTCGCGGGCGACGAAGGGAAAGGTGACGAAGACGGTCGCCAGGACGATGCCCGGGACGGCGAAGACGACTTCGACGCCGTGCGCGGCGAGCCAGCCGCCGAGGAGGCTCGACCTGCCGAAGGCGAGGACGAAGACGAGCCCGGCGACGATGGGGGAGACGGCGAACGGCAGGTCGACGAGCGTCAGGACGAGGTTGCGACCCGGGGAAGCGGAACTTTCCGAGGGCCCAGCCGGCGGCGAGGCCGAAGACGGCGTTCACCGGGACGGCGATCGCCGCGACGAGGAGCGTCAGCTTCACCGCGTGCCGGGCGTCGGGGTCCGAGACCGCGGCGAGCCACGCCCCGGTGCCGTTGCGGAAGGCTTCGACGAAGACGGCGGCGAGCGGGACGATGAGGAAGAGGCCGATCGCCGCGAGCGCGAGGCCGATCAGGACGAGCTGGACGGCGCGCGGCTCGCGGGGGCGTGGGGCGCTCATCGCCTTCGACCTTCTGCCCACGCCTCGAGCCGGTTCAGGACGAGGAGGAGGAGGAACGAGGAGACGAGGAGGACCACGGCCAGGGCGGTGGCCCCGGCCACGTCGTACTGCTCGAGCTTCGTCATGACCAGGAGCGGGGCGATCTCGGTCTTCATCGGCATGTTCCCCGAGATGAAGACGACCGAGCCGTACTCGCCGAGGCCCCGCGCGAAGGCGAGAGTCGTCCCCGTCAGGAGGGACGGGAGTACTTCCGGGAAGAGGACGCGCCGGACGGTTTCCAGCCGCGTCGCACCGAGACTCGCGGCGGCATCCTCGACCTCGGGGTCGAGGCTCGCCAGGACGGGCTGAAGGGTCCGCACGGTGAACGGGATCCCGAGGAAGACGAGCGCCACGCCGATGCCGAGCGGCGTGAAGGCGACAGGGACGCCGAGGGCGGCGAGCGGCTTGCCGAGCCAGCCGTTCGGGGCGTAGAGCGTCGTGAGCGTGATGCCGGCGACGGCCGTCGGCAGGGCGAAGGGGAGGTCGATGAGGGCGTCGAGGACGCGCCGGCCGGGGAACCGGTACCGCACGAGGACCCAGCCGAGGAGAAGGCCGAGGAGGGCGGAGACCGCCGCGGCGCCGAGGGAGAGGAGGAAGGAGAGCTTCAGGGCGGCCAGGACGCGGGGGGTCGTCACCGCCGCGACGAACGCCTCGGGGCTGCCGCGCAGGGAGGTCGCGAGGAGCATTGCGAGCGGCGCGAGGACGACGAGCGAGAGCCCGAGGAGCGTCACGCCGAGGGCCGGGCCGAAGCCGGGGAGGAGCGACGGGGTGACGCGCGCCCTTCTCACCGGTTGACGAAGAGCGCGTCGAAGACGCCGCCGTCGTCGAAGTGCTTCTTCTGCGCGGCGCGCCAGCCTCCGAAAAGCTGATCGACGGTGAACGTGGCGACCACGGGGAACGTGCGCCCTGCCCTCGCGGCGGCCTCCGGAACGCGCGGCCGGTAGTGGTGCTTCGCCGCGAGCGTCTGGCCTTCGGGCGAGTAGAGGAAGCGGAGGTAGGCCTCGGCGACGGCGCGGGTCCCCCTTCCGGTCGACGACGGCGTCGACGACGGCCACGGGGGGCTCGGCGAGGATGGAGCTCTTCGGGACGACGATCTCGACGCGGCCTCGGCCCGTTTCGGCCAGGGCGAGGTGAGCCTCGTTCTCCCAGGCGAGGAGGACGTCGCCGAGACCGCGCTGGACGAACGTCGTCGTGGAGCCGCGGGCGCCGGTGTCGAGGACGGCGACGTTGCGGAAGAGCCCGGCCACGAGCGCCCGGGCGGCGGCCTCTCCCTTCCCGGCCTGCAGCGAGGAGCCCCACGCGGCCAGGTAGTTCCACCTCGCGCCGCCGGAGGTCTTCGGGTTGGGCGTGACGACGGCGATCCCCGGACGCGCGAGGTCGGTCCAGTCGAGGATCTTCTTCGGGTTGCCGGGCCTTACCAGAAAGACGATCGTCGAGGTGTAGGGCGTGGAGTTGTGGGGGAGCCTTGCCTGCCAGCCGGGCCTCACGAGGCCGCGGTCGGCGAGGACGTCGACGTCGTAGGCGAGGGCCAGCGTCACGACGTCGGCCTGGAGGCCGTCGAGGACGGCGCGGGCCTGCTTTCCCGAGCCGCCGTGCGACATCCGGACCGTCACGGACGTGCCGGTCCGCTCCCGGTACTGTTTCGCGAAGGCGGCGTTGACGTCCTTGTAGAGCTCCCGCGTCGGGTCGTAGGAGGCGTTCAGGATCTCGACCGGAGGCGGCAGGCCGGCGGCGTGTCCGGACAGGGCGTGGCCGAGAGACAGAAGAACGGCCGCGGCGCCGGCAAGGGAGCTGCCGCGGCCGGGCGAGCTGTTACCGAGGAATGTCACTTCGGCTCCAGTGCGACGTCCGCTTCCTCGTGCCGCGCGACGAGGATCCTCCGGTCGCGCTCGAGGAGGTCGGCCAGGGTGGTGTTGTCGAGGATTGCGGCGGCGGCGTTTCGGACCTCGAGGAACAGGTCGAAGAGGCCGGCGTGGCGCGGTTCGGTCTTCACCAGGCGCGCGAGCTCGGCAGCGTCTCCGAACGGGGCGAGCGGCCCGTCGAGGAGCCTCACGATGTCTCCCACGACGACCTCGGCGGGAGGGCGGCGCAGCTCGTAGCCCCCTTCCCGGCCCCTCCGGCTCTTCACGATCCGGGCGTTCTTGAGGGCCAGCAGGATCGCCTCGAGGAACTTCTCGGGAATGTCCTCGCTTTCGGCGATCTCGTGGGTCGTAACGGTCCCTCTATTCCACCTTTCCGCGAGGTGGATCAGCGCCTTGAGGGCATAGAGGCCGCGCTGGGAGATTCTCAGATCTATTCCTACCGGAATACTAGGGTATTCGCGATGGAACGAAGGGTCAAGGAGGTCGAAGGGCGAGTCGAAAGGAGACGCGTCCGAGACCTGTCGGCACAGCGGGTGTCGACCACGGTTTTCACGACGAACGACTGGGGTTCTGTAGTCTCCAACCAGTTCAACCGGTCCGTTGGCAGCACGAACGCCGTTCGTCGGGGGAACCATGAACGAGAAGCGGACGTTTTCGAGATTGAAGAAGCGGCTCCTCGTCGACATCGCCGTCGAAGGAAGGACGGCCTCCGGCTTCACTTGGGATATCTCCCACACCGGGCTCTCCATTTCGAGCCAGTACGTGCCGAAGCTCGGCGAGCATCTCCAGACGACCGTGCACCTTCCGAACGGGAAAACGGTGAAATGCCATGGGACCGTCGTTCGCGTGCGTCGCGTTCCGCTCGCGCTCGCGGATGAGCTGGGGGGAAGCGGCTTCTGTCTCGCTCTCGGGGGCTACTTCGAGGAGTACTCCCGCTTCCTGGGAGACCTGAAATAGGAATCGCCCGGGAGCCAGGGCTCCGGGGCGATCCCGTGGGCGAAGGACACCGGGAGTCTCAGCGGTCAGGCTCGGGGCAGAAGCGGTCGAAGCCGCGCGCCCGCTCGCGCCGGGCGAGCCGGTCGTCCTCGGCAGGCAGGATCCCGAGGCGCACGAGCTGGGGCCGGAATTCGTAGCGGATCCTCAGCCGGGCAGCAGGGGTCCGTTCGAGCTCGAGGTCGACGCGCGTCACGTCGTGCCGTGTCCGCTCTCCCATTCCCGTCGCGGCGTACTCGTCGGCGAGCGACGAGGCGGCGCTCTTCTCCTGCCGCGAGGATTCGGCTTCTCCCTTCGCCCTCGGTGCCGGCGCCTCGGCGGCGGGCCTGCCGGCGGAGTCCTTCGAGTCGCATCCCTGCGGCAGGACCGGCACGAACCGGCGGACCTTCTCGCGGAAGAAGACGGCTTCGATGACGCCGAGGTTCTCGGTCCTGCCGAGGGCTGCGCCATAGGAATCCCGCTCGCCGGTGAAGACGAACCGGCGGGCGTCGGAGAGGTTTACCTGCCACCCCTCGAGGACGATCGACTGGTACGGCTCGAGGATCCACTTCGTCGCGGAGACGGCGTCGCGGTGCGAGGCGTCCACGGTGTTGAGGCCGTCGACGGCGAGGGCGACGCCGACGCGGACCCCGAAGGGGTTCGTGACGCGCAGCGCGTACTCGCGCCCTTTCAACGCCTCCACGTAGACGGTTCCGCCCTTGTGGAACTCGGGGCGCGGGGCGCCGTCGACGAGGACGGAGAGCTCGAACCCTCCCCGGGCCGCGGCGTGAGCCGGGGCGGCGGCGGCGAGGGCGAGGGTCAGGGCGGCGGCGATCGGCGTTCTCATCGATGTCCTCCGCCGGGTGAGACCCGCACGGGGCCGGTCGGTTCCCGCTCCCCCGGTGATTCGCGAGATCCCCGGGGCTCGCCCGCCGCAACGCAGCGCGTTATGATGTCCCGCTGGCCTTCTACGCGCCCCGGAAGTGGTTTCCGGCGGGTGTGGGGAGGCAACACCGGAGACGCCATCAGAACCAGAACGACACGCCGGAACGCTGCTCGGACGAACGCGGGGAAGAGCCCTTCCCGGCGGCCTCGCCCGGCATCCCCCGGCACGGGAAGAAGAGCATGAACGTACTCGTCCTCAACTGCGGATCCTCGTCCCTCAAGTTCGCGGTCATCGACCCCGACACCTCCGTCGAGCACGTCTCGGGCATCGCCCAGAGGCTCGGCTCGCCCGAGGCCTCCCTCGACGTCAAGCGAAACGGCACGAAGACGTCGAAGCCGATCGCCGGCGCGCTCCACGACGAGGCGCTGCACGCCATCGTCGACGTCCTTCGCGAGCTCGGGCTCGCCGACGGCCTTCTGGCGGTGGGGCACCGCGTCGTCCACGGCGGCTCGAAGTTCGCGGGCTCCATGGCGATCACGCCGGAGGTCATCGCGAAGGTCGAGGAGTGCATCCCCCTCGGGCCGCTCCACAACCCGCCGAACCTCGTCGGCATCCGGATCGCGCAGAACCTCTTCCCGGGGCTCCTGCAGGTCGGGGTCTTCGACACCGCCTTCCACCAGACGATGCCGCCGGTCGCCTACACCTACCCGGTGCCGCACGAGTGGCTCGAGAAGTACGGCGTCCGCCGCTACGGCTTCCACGGGACGAGCCACCGCTTCGTGGCCCGCGAGGCCGTACGCCTTCTGGGGCTCCCCGCGGACGACCACGGGATCGTGACGGCTCACCTCGGCAACGGCTGCTCCTGCGCGGCCGTGAAGAACGGCAAGAGCGTCGACACGACGATGGGGCTGACCCCGCTCGAGGGGCTCATGATGGGGACCCGCAGCGGCTCGATCGACCCGGCGATCATCGGCCATGTGGCCGACGCGATGGGCACGCACCCGAAGGAGATCCTCGACGTCCTGAACAAGAAGTCGGGCCTCCTCGGCGTCTCGGGGCTTTCGAACGACATGCGGACGGTCGAAGAGGCGGCGGCCGGAGGGAACGAGAAGGCGAAGCTCGCCCTCGACCTCTTCTGCTACGGCCTCGCCAAGGCGATCGCGGCGCTCGTGGTGCCGCTGGGCCGTCTCGACGCGCTCGTCTTCACGGGCGGCATCGGAGAGAACTCGACGACGGTCCGCCGGATGACGATCGAACGACTCGGATTCCTCGGCCTGACGCTCGACGCGGATGCGAACGCCACCCACGGACGCTCGCAGGGCGGGCGCATCACGACCGGTACGAGGCCCCAGGCCCTCATCGTCCCGACGAACGAGGAGCTGATGATCGCTGAAGACGCCGAGCGGATCGCCCGCGCGGTGTGAAGCGGAAGGGAAACGGAGACACCATGCGTACGACCGTCCTCGTCGCCCCCGCCGGCCGCGGCGTCGGCATCACGACAGCCTGCCTCGGCATCGTCCGCGCCCTCGACCGCGAGGGAATCCGCGTCGCCTTCGCCAAGCCGGTCGCGAACCGCGAGCCCGACCACACGATCCCGCTCCTCTCCCTCGGCGCCCACTTCGCCATCCCGCCGGCCGTCCCGCGCGGCGAGGCCGAAGGTCTCCTCGCCGCGGGCGACGACCAGACCCTCATGGAGCGCGTCGTCGCCATCGCCGACCAGGCGGGCGAGGACGTCGACGTCCTGATCGTCCAGGGGATGCACCCCGAGATGGGGATGGTCCACTCCACGCGCGTCAACGCCCTCATGCTGAAGGCGCTCGACGCAGAGCTCGTCCTCGTCGCCGCGCCCTCCGACCAGACGGCGGTCGAGCTGGCCGAGACGGTCGCCATCGCGGCACGCGGCTTCGGCGCCCTCTCCGAGGGACGGACCGTCGGCTGCATCCTGAACCGGATCTGCGAACGAAGGGGGGAGCCTGGCGAGGTCGACACCGACTCGTTCGGACCGGGCTCCGCCGGCTGCGCGGGGTGCGCCGTTCCCGGGCTCTCGGAGGCGTGCCTGAAGGAGCACCGCGCGGCGCTCGAGGCCGAGGGGCTGCGCCCGATCGCGATCGTCCCGTGCAACTCGGAGCTGATGGCGCCGCGGGTGAAGGACATCGGCGACGCGCTCCACGCCCAGGTCCTCTTCCCGGGCGAGGCCCGGACCCGCCGCGTGAAGGACGTCGCGGTCTGTGCGATGACCGTCCCGAACGCCCTGAAGGCGATGAGGCCGGGAACTCTCATCATTACCCCGGGCGACCGGAGCGACATCCTCCTCGCCGCCGCGATGACGGTCCAGAGCGGCACTCCGCTCGCGGGCGTCGTCCTGACCGGCGGCCTCGCCCCGGACCGGCGCGTCCTCGACCTCTGCCGGAAGGTCTTCGACGCCGGCCTCCCGCTCCTGCAGGTGCAGGCCTCGAGCTACCGCGCCGCCACGCACGTCGCCTCCATGAACCCGACGATCCCGGTCGACGACGCCGAGCGCGTCGAGAAGACGATGAGCTACGTCGCCGACCACGTCGACCTCGTCTGGGCCCGGGCCTTCGCCAAACCGGCGCGCGTGCCGCGTCTTTCGCCGCCCGCCTTCCGCCACCGCCTCATCGAGACGGCCCGGGAGGACGTGAAGCGGATCGTCCTCCCCGAGGGGTCCGAACCGCGCACGGTGGCGGCCGCGGCGATCGTCGCCGCCAAGGGCATCGCGAAGTGCGTCCTCCTCGGCAACCCCGACGAGATCCGCGACGTGGCGGGCCGCCAGGGAATCACGCTTCCTTCTTCCGTCGAGATCGTGAACCCCGTCGAGGTGGCCCCGCGGTACGTCGATGCGCTCGTGGAGCGGCGCAAGGCCAAGGGGATGACCCCCGACCGCGCCGAGGTCGAGCTGCAGGACCCGATCATGGTCGGGACGATGATGATGGCGCTGAACGAGGCCGACGGCCTCGTGTCCGGCGCGATCCACACGACCGCCCACACGATCCGGCCGGCGCTCCAGATCATCAAGACGGTCCCGGGCTGCAGCCTCGTGTCGAGCATCTTCTTCATGTGCCTCCCCGACCAGGTCCTCGTCTTCGGGGACTGCGCCGTGAACCCGAACCCGACGGCGTCCGAGCTCGCCGACATCGCGATCCAGAGCGCCGACTCGGCCATCGCCTTCGGCGTCCCGGCGCGCGTCGCGATGCTGTCGTACTCGACCGGGGCGAGCGGCACCGGCGAGGACGTCGAGAAGGTCAAGGAAGCGACGCGGATCGCGCGGCAGCTGCGCCCCGACCTCGCCCTCGACGGCCCGCTCCAGTACGACGCCGCGGTGATGCCCGACGTCGCGCGCCTGAAGGCGCCGAAGTCGGACGTCGCGGGGAAGGCGACCGTTCTCATCTTCCCCGACCTGAACACCGGAAACGTCACCTACAAGGCGGTCCAGCGCTCGGCGAACGTCGTCAGCATCGGGCCGATGCTCCAGGGCCTCGCAAAGCCGGTGAACGACCTCTCCCGCGGCTGCCTCGTGGAGGACATCGTCTTCACGATCAACCTCACCGCGATCCAGGCCCAGCAGACTGCGCGGGCGAAGGCGGGCACCGTCTAGAAGCAGCTTCGCCGGGGACGCGGGCGCTCTCGCGCCCGCGTCCCCCGCATCTCTTCCCGCGCCGATCGTGCCGGGCCGCCCTATCGCCTTCCGAGGAGCGAGAGGAGGCCGACGGACATCGCCGGGACGTAGGTGATGAGGAGGACGCCGGCGCCGAGGATCAAGAGGTACGGCACCGCGTGCCGGTAGAGCCTCGTCAGCGGTATGCCGAAGCGCGACGAGGTGAGGAAGAGGTTCAGGCCGACGGGCGGGAAGAGGAAGCCGAGCTCGAGGTTCGCGAGGAAGATGACCCCGAGGTGGATCGGGTCGATGCCGAAAGCGGCCCCCATCGGCGCCACGAGCGGCGCCAGGATGACGATCGCCGAGTAGATCTCGAGGACGCTCCCGAGGACGAGCAGGATCACGTTCAGGACGAGGAGGAAGACGAGCGGCGAGGAGACGTGCGTCTTCACCCACGCCAGGAGCGCCGTCGGGACCTGGGCGTCGACGAGCCAGCTCGTCAGTCCCATCGCGACCGAGAGGAGGAGGAGGACGGCGCCCATGAGCGCGCCCGCCTTCACCAGGACGCCGGGGAGGTCGCGGAAGGGGTGGAGGTCGCGCGTGACGAAGCACTGCACGACGGCGGCGTAGGCGCAGGCGGCCGCCGACGCCTCGACCATCGAGGCGAAGCCGCTCGCGAAGAGGCCGATGACGAGGAGCGGGAGGGCCAGCTCCCACTTCGCGTGCCAGAACGAGACCGCGAGCTCGCGCAGGTGGAAGGGAGGCCGCTTCCGGCCCGCCGCGTCGAGGCGCAGCCCCTGCCGGATCCCCCAGGCGGCGACCAGGACGACGAGGAGGAGGCCGGGGAGGAACCCGGCAATGTAGAGCGAGTCGGCCGGGACCGACGCCACGACGCTGTAGAGGATGACGGGGAGGGACGGCGGAAAGAGGAGCCCGAGGCTCCCGGCGGCGGTGACGAGGCCGAGAGAGAACCCCTCGGGGTAGCCGTCCTCGCGCAGGATGGGGTAGACGAGGCCGCCGAGGGCGATGATCGTCACCCCCGAGCCGCCCGTGAACGTCGTGAAGAGGGCGCAGACCGCGGCGACCATGACGGCGATGCCGCCGGGCATCCAGCCGAAGAGGGCGCGGAAGAAGCGGACCAGCCGCCTCGAGGCGCCCCCCTCCGCCAGGATGTACCCGGCGGCGGTCAGCAGCGGGATCGCGGGAAGGGTCGGCGAAGCGACGAGCCGGTAGACCTCGGCCGAAACGGCCGCGACGGGGACGGCGTCCTTCCAGAAGAGGAGGCAGGCGAGGCCCCCCATCGCAACGAAGACGGGCGCCCCGAGGAGCGCCGCCAGGAGGATGACCGCCGCCAGGGGGAGAACGAGCATGGGAGCGGCTGCCTCGGGGAGGAGGGCGAGGAGTGCCGGGGAAGCGAGCGTCACGAGGGCCGCGGCACGCCCCCTGAGCCCGTCGGTGGCCATCCACGCGAACCGCACGGCCATCAGCAGGAGGGCGGCCGGCATGATCGTCTCGGCGACCCACTCCGGAAGGCCGAACGAGAGGACCTTCCCCTGCTCCCGGTCGGCCCTCACGAGGCCGACGCTCGCCCACGCGAGGACGGCGCAGACGGCGGCGGCGACCGAGAAGGAGAAGAGCTTCGCGACGCGCCGGACGCGCTCGCTCCGGATCAGCTCGACGGTGGAGAGGGTGAGGTGCTTGCCCTCGCGCGTCGCGATGAGGCCGCCGACGAAGGCGGTCCAGAGCGTGACGAGCTGGAGGATCGAACCGGCGCCCGGGACGTGGAAGCCGCCGAGCGGGCGCCCGAAGGCGTCGAGGAGGGGGAGGACCGTCGCGACGGCGAGCGCCGCCACGAGGAGCCCCTGCTCGCCCCGCCGGAAGAGGACGCCGGCCGTCACTTGCCGCCGGTCGCTGGCTTCTTCGATCGGTATTCGGCCAGGATCCTGCGCACGTCGTCGAACGCCGCCTCGGGGACGACCTTTCCGCGGGCCTTCGGGTAGGCCGCCTCGGCAGCCGCCCGCCAGAGGGCCTCGGCCTTCGCGTCGACGGCGACGACGTTGAGGCCGCGCTTCTTCATCGCGGCGATGTCCCTCTCCTCGGAGGCGCGGCTCTCGGCCCGGAGGCGCGCGCCCGCCTCGGCGGTCGCGGCGCGGATCGCCTTCTGGTCTTCGGGGGAGATGCGGTCCCAGGTGGGCTTCCCGATCATCGTTGCCCCGAGGAGGACCGCCCACTTCACGTCGGTCATGTTCTTCGCGTGCTGGTACCACTGGAGGAGGACGGCGGCCTGGGGCGTCGTCGGCAGGGCCGAGACGAGGCCCGTCTGGAGGGCCGTCGAGATCTCGGTGGACGGGAGCGGCACGGGGTTGAAGCCGGCGTCCTTCCAGATCTCGATGTAGTCCGTGTCGTTCCCCCAGGCGAAGAGCTTGAGAGGCTTCAGGTCGTCGGGCGTCTTCACGGGCGTCTTCGTGAAGAAACGGACCCAGCCGGCGTCGGCCCAGTTCAGGACGACGAACCCCTTTGCCGAAAGCGCGGCCTCCAGCTTCGGGCCGTAGACCGAGAGGACGTGGTCGACCTCCTCGTACGAGGAGTAGAGCATCGGCACCTGGAGCGCCATGACGGACCTGTCGACGGCCGCCACGCCGGCGCTCGTCAGGAGGCCGGCGTTCAGGCTCCCGAGTCGCATCTTGCGGACGACGTCGGTGTCGTCCCCGGCGACGCTCCCCGGGTAGAGTCGGACGGTCACGCGCCCCTGCGTGGCCGTCTTCCACTTCTCGGCCATTTCCTTGAGGATGAGGTGATAGGTCGAGCCGTCCGGGGCGAGCGTCGCCATCTTCACGAGAACGTCGGCGCGACCGGGTAGGGCCCCGCCGAGGACGAGCGCGAGCGCGGGAACGAGGAGCCGCGCGAAGGCGGCGTGTCGGCGACGATCTGTCATCGGTCTACTCCAGGAAGAGCTCGTCGGCGCGGGCGAGGAGCCAGGCGGCCCGGCGTTGCGAGACGGTGTTGGCGAGCCTCAGTCCGGGGACGGCGTCGGGGTCGACGGCGAGTGCCTTTCCGAGCATCTCCTCGAACTCGGCGCGATTCTGCGCGCCCACCGAGACGCTCTCGGCAAAGGAGACGTAAGGGGCAGCCCGTTTTCCGTGGGAGAGGGCGACGGCGCGCTCGAGGTGACCGCGGGCTCGCTCGACCGAGCCGCCGGCGGCGGCGGGCCGGGCCCCCTCGAAGGCGATGAAGAAATCGTGGATCGTCCCCTGGCCGAACCCCTCGTCGAGAGCGAGCGCGCGCCGCTCGAGCGCCTCGACGAGCCCCTGGTCGGCTGTCAGGTCGGCGTTCTCCTTGGAGAGGGAGATCGCGGCGCCCCAGGCCGCTCCGGTCCAGTAGAGAAACGGGACGTCGGCCTTCGTCGCCGCGCCGAGGGTCTTCTCCCGCAGGCTGTCCTCGCGCAGGCCCGCCTCGAATCCGGGGTGCCTCACCTCCAATCCCCGGAGACCGTAGCGGAGGGCGCGGGCGTAGAGCTTTCGGGCGCGGGCCCTGTGGGCGGTCGCCCGGGCGAGGTCCTTCTCCTCGACGATGTCGGCCTCCGCCTGGACGAAGGCGTACGCGTACTGGGTGAAACCGCCTGACGCGGCGAGCAGAAGGCCTTCGTGCCGGGGGCTCTCGGCGAGGAGAGCCTCGATCGTCTTCAGGCCGAAGGGGATCGCCGCTGCGACGAGATCGGGGTCGTCGTCGGTGGCGTAGGTTTCGCCCCCGGCGGCGAGCGCGCCGGCCAGGGAGTTCACGGCCACTTTCCGGACCGAGCAGCAGGGGCAGAGGACCCCGGCGAGGAGAACGAGCATGGCGGGGCTGGCGGAGCGCCGGATCGAGGGGAACATCCCTTACGAGAATAAACCGCCCCGAGGGATACCCGCATCGCCGGTTGCTGCTAAAGTCGAGCTAACCGGCCCACGGACAAGAGACGCCTGAGGTACCCGACCAGGGTCCCTGAGGCAAAAAAGGAGCGACGATGTCGCAGAGAGCGATCCTCCGCGGTTTCTTCCTCTGCATCCTTGCCGTCCTCGCGGCGATGCCCGGCTGGGCGCAGACGATGACGATCTCGCCGAGCACCGTGAACTTCGGTATTGGCGAAACGTCCCCGCTCATCACGGCCCAGATCGAGTTTCCGGTGGGCGCACCGGTGCCGACCGGCACGGAAACGCTCTACTTCAGCTTGCCGTGGGGCGTGTCGACCTTCCCGTCGACGATCACGTACACGGTCCCCGCGGGACAGTACTCGGCGACGGTCACGTTCCGGCTCGTCGCCTCCCAGGAAGCGTGGCCGGGAGGTTTTGAGGCGTCGATCTACAGCTCTCCGAGTCAGGTTTCGGGCTCGTACTACATCGACATCAACGGCCTCACGGTCACACCCTCGACGGTGAACGTCACTGCCGGAGACGAATCCCGGGACTTGAGCGCGCTGGTGGGTATCCTGACCGAAGGGGACCCGGGTCCCCAGGAGCTCGTCTTTACGGGGCTTCCCCGCGGCGCCTCCCCCGTACCCTCTCCCGTGTCCTTCGTCTTCCCGACGGGGCAGCAGGGATACGGATACCAGCGGTATGCCATCGTCGGCTTCCGCATCGCCGCAGACGCGGGAACGAACCCTGGCACTTACGAGGTGGGTGTCCAGACGACTCCCTCCACGACCGGGTCGGACACCTTCAGGCTCACCGTCGTGGCACCTGTCGTTCCCGGCGACCTGGGGATCGCAGTGGAGAAGCCCTCTGTGAACGCCTGCCCGGGCGGCCCGGCCGTCGCGAACTCCGTCACCATCACGCCGCTCGACGGCTACTCAGGGTCGCCGACAGTCACGTTCCCGTCGCTTCCGTCCGAGCTCAGCATCTCGCCGACCTCGATTCCGGTCGGCTCTCTTCCCCCGGCCCGGTCCGTTTCCTTCGAAGTCACTGCCCTTCCGGGGGCGTTGCCGGGGCAGAAAGTCGTGAACGTACTGGTGAAGGACCCGGGCGGGCCGGCCGGCTTCACGAGCTTCGTCGTCAACGTCGGGGCGGCTGATTTCTCCCCGGTCATTTCACCCGCGACGATCGAGCTCACTTCGGGGGGCGACCCGGTGCCGGTCACGGTGTCCCTGGCTCCTGGCGCCTGCTCGCCGCCGTCCTCGATCACCGTCACTCCGACCGGCCTGCCGGCCGGTGTCACCGTGACTCCGGCATCGGCCGACCTGCTGGCCCCTTCGTACTCTCCGGTCGTCTTCACGTTTTCGGCCGCCTCCTCGGTTCCCGCGGGGACCGTGGAGGCCACGTTCACTTTCACCCCGTCCACGGGTGAGCCGAAGTCGACCACGACCCCGGTCTCCGTCGTCAGGAACGGGCAGATCGGCGTATCGGTCGAACGCGCTGCGATGGACGTCTGCCCGGGAGGCGCCGGTGGCACGAACTCGCTGACGATCACGCCCCTGGACGGCTACTCCGGCACGCCGACCGTGACGTTCCCGACCCTGCCCGACGGACTCACGGTGACGCCTTCGACGATCCCGGTCCCGGCGATGCCGCCGGTCCGAATCGTGTTCTTCGACGTCGCGGCTGCCCCGGGCACTCCGTCCGGTCCGGCGACGCTGACCGCGCTGGTCAGCGACCCGCGCGGCATCACCTCGACCGCGACGTTCATCGCCAACGTCCTTCCGCCGGCCTTCACTCCGGCGGCGGCTCCGTCGGCCGTTACCCTCAACGCGGAGGATCGGCGGGCACGATCACCGCTTCGCTCGTGGCGGGGGATTGCATCCCGACGTCCGACATCACCGTGACACCGTCCGGGCTCCCGCCCGGGGTCACGGTCACCCCCGCGTCGGCCGCGATCGTCCCTCCCGCCCTTGGTCCGGTCACGTTCTCCTTCGAGGCCTCGTCTTCGGCAGCGCCGGGCCCGTCGACGATCGTCTTCACCTTCCGGACGGGCGAGGGCCTGGACAGGACCACGACGGCCGTGATCACGGTCTGCGGGCCGCCCGAGGCTCCCGTGTCGCCGGTCGTGTCGCCCCAGGGCAATCCGCAGGGACCCGTCACGGCGACGGACTTCCTCGCCCTGAAGTGGGGTGCTCCGGCTTCCGGGTCCACGCCGACGCGCTACGAGTGGAGGATCAACGGAGGCACGTGGAGCTCCGTCGCGGGGACCTCGGCGTCGGCGCCGCCGCGCGGCGCGATCGACCCGGTGCAGCTCTTCGTCCGCGGTTACGCCTGCGATCCCGAGAGGGGGCCGGGAGCGGAAGCGGCGAGCCCCGTCTACTCCCTCGCGGCACCCGTCGCGAGCTTCGCCGTTCCCGCCTCGATCGTGGCGGGCCGGGCCGTGACGTTCACCGACACGTCGTCCCCGCAGGCGACGAGCTGGCTCTGGTTCCCCGGTGACGGGATGCCCGCGACGACCGTTCAGTCGCCCACCGTGACGTTCCCGGCGGCCGGGCCGAAGGTCATCGTCCTCGTTGCCTCCAATGGTTCCGGCTCGTCCTCGAAGGCGACGACCGTCAACGTCCTCCCGGCCTCGGCGGTGCGGGCGGCGGCGGGCTTCGCCGTCCGGTCGCTGGAGCGCCAGCCCGACGGCCGGCTCGCGCTCGGCCGCGTCGAGGTCGAACCCGGAGCGACGCTGCTCCTGCGCCGGCTCCAGGGCGAGGGGGAGGCCGTGGCGTTCCTTCGGTTCGTCGAGCCCGACGGAAGAGTCGTTCTCGAGAGGCGGCTCGTCCTGGCCGCGGGAGAAGAAGCCCGCCACGACCTCTCGGCCTGGGGCGCCTCCGGCGCGTTCCGCGTCGAGCTGGTCGGTCCGGACGGCCTCGAGGCGGCCGTCGAGGAAATGTCCATTCCCTTCGGAGCGCCGGAGCTGCCGGTGACGCCGCGGCACCCGCGCAGCACCGTGATTCGCTGAAACGGGAGGGGACCGGGTCGTCGACCGTCAGAGGCGGACGACGACCCGGTTTCGCCCGGCCGACTTCGCCTCGTACATCAGGCCGTCGGCCCGCTTGAGGATGTCGGCGATCTCCTCGCCCTTCCTCACCAGCGTCGCGCCGATCGACACCGTGACCTTCAGCGACCCGTCGGCCAGCGGCAGCTCCGAGTGCTCGACGAGGCGCCGGGCCCTGTCGGCGACGAGGGGAAGGTTGAAGTCGGTCACGTTCGCCAGGAGGACGACGAACTCCTCGCCGCCCCAGCGCCCGACGAAGTCGAGTGAGCGGGCCGAGCGGGCCAGCGTCGTCGCGACCATTTTCAGCGCAGCGTCACCCGTGTCGTGTCCGTGGGTGTCGTTGACGTCCTTGAAGCGGTCGACGTCGACGAAGAGAACGCCGAACCGGAAGCCGTAGCGCGTCAGCTCGGCCATCTTCTCCTCGAGGACGACCTCGGCGTAGCGCCGGTTCCCGATTCCCGTGAGCGGGTCGAGAAACACGATCTCGGTCAGCTCCTCGACGCGACGGATCGCCTCCATCCGCTCGGTCTGGTCGGTGAAGACCTCTACGGCGCCGACGACGGAGCCCGCGGCGTCGCGGACGGGGACGACCTCGACGCGGACCGGGACGCGGTGTCCCGCCCGGTGGTGGAGGAAGACGTCGGCCCGGTGCGGCTTTCCGTCTTCGATCGTGGCCGAGATCGGACAGCTCGTCCGGCAGAGCTCGTTCCCTTCGGCGTCCACGTGCCTCAGAACCGCGTCGGGGCAGGAACGGCCGATGACGTCGCGAGGCGCCCAGCCCGTGATGGACTGGGCGCCCCGGTTCCAGAACGTGATCTTCCTGTCGCGGTCGACGAAGTAGACGCCGTCGTTGAGGTGGTCCAGCAGCTCCTGCGTGAAACCCTCGGGAAGTACCACGCGGCGTTTCTTCCCGGCCTCAGAAGGGGGGGTTGAAGACCTTCAGGACCTGCTCGGTCGTCAGGTCTTCGTACCCCTCCATCGCTTTCACACGTTGCGCCTCGAGCCTGTCGAGAAGCGAGGGTTCGTGCGCCTCGTAGAGGACGCCCGTCGTCAGGACTTCCCTTTCGCGCATGTAGCCGAAGGCCGCCGCCCTGCTGGTGCGGTCGTAGCCCTCCGGGAGGCTCCTGAGCTTGGCCTTCATCACCTTGAACTGGTCGTCGCCGCGCCACGTGACGCACGGGGACATGACGTTCAGGAAGGCGAAGCCGTGGTGGCTCATGCCGGCGACCATCAGGTCGACGAGGCTCTTCATGTCGCCCGAGAAGCCGCGCGCGACCCACGTGGCGCCGAACGAGATCGCGAGCTCGCACGGGTCGACGGAGGGTTCGGGGTTCCCGAAATAGGTCGACTTGGTCTTGTCGCCCGTCGGGGTCGTGGGCGCCGCCTGCCCCTTCGTCAGCCCGTAGATCTCGTTGTCCATCAGGACGTAGCAGATGTCGAGGTTCCGGCGGGAGGCGTGGAGAAAGTGGTTGCCGCCGATGGCGAGTCCGTCGCCGTCGCCCCCTACGGCCACGACGTTGAGCTCGGGCTTGGCCACCTTGATTCCCGTGGCGATCGGGAGCGCGCGCCCGTGGACGCTGTTGAAGCCGTAGGCCTCGACGTAGCCGGGGAGGCGCGAGGAGCAGCCGATACCGGAGACGACGACGGTGTTCCAGGGCTCGAGCTGCAGCTCGGCCATCGCGCGGTACATCGCGGAGACGACGCCGAAGTCGCCGCAGCCGGCGCACCAGACGGGTTTCAGGTCGCTCTTGTAGTCGCCCGGCTGGAAGCGGGGCAGGGCGGGGGTTTCGACGACACTGCTCACGCGGTCACCTCCTCGCGGACGCCGGTTCCCGAGAGGACGCTCTCGATGCGGCCCTTCACTTCGGTCACGGAGAGGTTCATGCCGCCCGACCGCGAGAAGACGCGCGTTCCGGCGGGGAGATCGACGATGGTCCGCAGGTAGTGGTAGAGCTGCCCGACGAAGTTCACCTCGAGGAAGACGAGCGTCTTCACGCTCGCCATGTACTCGAGGAGGGCCTTCTTCGGGAACGGCATGATGATGCGCGGGACGAAGGCCGAAACGCTGACGCCCCTGGCCGCGAGCTCCTTCAGCGCCTCTTCGACGGGACCCTTCGAGGAGCCCCAGCAGACGATCCCGATGTCGGCCCTCTCGGGGCCGAGGTGGACGAAGAGCGGGTACTTCTCCTCGACGAACTCGAGCTTCTTGAACCTCTTCCTGCTCATCTTCTCGTGCATGACGTGCGAGGAGGCGGGGCGCGCCGTCTCGTCGTGCTCGAGGCCATTCGTCTGGTAGATCCCGCCCTTCGTCCCGGGGACGCTCATCGGCGAGACGCCCGTGGGGGTCTGGGCGTAGCGCTTGTAGTCGGCGAGCTCGTCTGCGTTGGGCGTCCGGCGGTCGATGACCTCGTGGACGAGGTTCGCCTTCTCGACGGTCTGTCGGCTCTGACCGACCGCCTGGTCGGAGAGGATGATGACCGGGAGCTGCGTCTCCTCGGCGATGTTGAAGGCGTCGACGGTGGCGTGGAAGCAGTCTTCCACGTCGGTCGGCGCCAGGACGATGCGCGGCATGTCGCCGTGCGAGCCGAAGACGGCGAGGTAGAGGTCCGACTGCTCCGACTTCGTCGGGAGGCCCGTCGACGGGCCTCCGCGCTGGACGTCGAGGATGACGGTGGGCACCTCGGCCATCGCGGCGAGGCCGAGCATCTCGGCCATCAGCGAGAGGCCGGGACCCGACGTCGAGGTCATCGACTTCACCCCGGCGAAGGAGCCGCCGATGATGGCGCCCAGGGCCGACAGCTCGTCCTCGGTCTGGATGATCCGGCCGCCGGCGCGGGGAAGCCACTCCGAGAGGAAGTGGAGGACCTCGGAGGACGGGGTGATCGGGTAGCCGGCGAAGAAGCGGCAGCCTGCGTGGATCGCCGCGACGGCGCAGGCCTCGTTCCCCGTCATGACGAGCTTGGACTCGGTGACGGTGTACTCGAGCCTGCGGGCCGAGACGTCGATGCCGAGGGACTGCGCGAACTCGCGCCCCGCGGTGAACCCCTTCAGGTTCGCCTCGAGGACCCCCGCCTTCTTCTTCCCGAACTTGAACTCGACGGCCCGCCTCACCGACTCCGGCGGAATGCCGAACAGCTCGGCCAGGATGCCCAGAGTGACGATGTTCTTGGCGGCCTTCGTTCCGGTCGCTTTCGTGGCGAGCTCGATGAAGGGCACGGGGATCCACGTCGCCTTCTCGGCGGCGGGGATCTGCACGTCCGAGATGGGCGTCGGGTCGGCAGCCTCGTAGAGGATGACCGCGTCGACCTTCGGCACCACCTCGCCCTTGAAGCGGGTGAAGTCGGCCCAGTTGAAGACGACGAGGACGTCGACGGCGTCTCCCTGCGCGGAGATCGGCTCGGCCGACATCCGGAGGGTGCAGGACGACTCGCCTCCACGGATCTGCGGCCCGTAGGCCTCTACCTTGATGACGTTCAGGCCGTCGCGGGCGCCGGCCTGGGCCATCATCTCGCCCATCGTCACGACGCCGTCGCCGCCCGAGCCGATCATCGCGAGCGTGAGGTCTCTGGTAGGCATCTTAGGAACCCTCCACGGGCCGCCACGCGGCCCCCAAACAGTCGCAGGAGTCTCTCCCCGTCGCGCGCCGAGATCCATGATGCCGATGCATCAGGGACTCCCCGCCGAGGCGCATTACTATACTCTCGGCAATCGCATGAGCTCTTTCCTGGGGCGTGCTGTTCTGGCCCTCCGTCCATCTTCGACCCGGGTTCCCGGACCCTTCGACGGATTCGTCGATTCCGTCGTCCAGAAGCTCGAGAACTGTCGAGCGGGGCTGACGGACGAAGCGCTCGCCCGTGGCCCCTCCGGGGTGGAGGCCTGGGCCGAGGCGCTCTACGTGGAGGAGGTCCCCCGCCTGAGGGACGCCATCCGGCAGGAGGAGCCGCACCTGACACACGAGGCGCGGGAGGAGCTCTTCCGGAAAGCGGACGACCTGGTGAGGAGAGTCGTCGTCCCCGGCTGGGTCCGGCTCGCGTCCCGCTTCACGTCGCGAGAGCGGAACGGCTTCTACGCCCTCGCCGAGCCGCTCCACGGCGTCGAGCGGGCTCTGTGGGCCGTGCTCGGAATGGCGATCGGGCTCTTCGTCGTCTGGGCTCCGTTCATCCCGCTCTGGTCGAAGGAGTGGGTCCTGCCGTTCGCGGTGGGCGGCCTCGTCTTCCCGGAGCTTCGCCGCTGGCTCTCCCTGCGGCAGTACGAAGGCGAGCTCAACCAGCTCGTCGGGAGAGCCGACCGGGAGATCGCCCGCGTCGACCTCGCCTATCTCACCGAGTCGACCGCGGTCGCCGAGCGCGAGGCGCTCGACTCCGAGGAGGCGGTGCGCGCAGCGGCCCGGGCGAGGGCCGCCGGGGGCGTCGCCGGAAAGGAAGGGTGACGCGATGGTCACAGTCGCAGGCGCGGAGGGGGCGCTCCGGAAGCTTCTTGGTTCGATTCGACGCATCGGCCTCCTCTCCGGGCTGACGGTCTTCGGCGTCCTCGTTTTCTACGGCGCCTGCACGGCACGCGTGAATCCGAACGAATGGGGCGTGGAGCAGGTGCGCTTCGGGCTCAAGACCGGCATCAAGGAGCGGGCCTTCACGCCCGGCCTCTACTTCGTCCCGTTCGGGACGACGATGCACGACTTTCCCCGTGAGATCCACGTCCTGGAGGCGTCGTTCGACCGGACCGAATCGCTCGGCAAGGCGAAGACCGAGGACGTGAGGGAAGGGGTCGAGAAGTACTTCCAGCGCCGCGACAAGGTCCTGGGACGCGCGACGCACCGCGTCATCGACGCTTTCAACGTCCAGACCTCCGACGGCTACGCCGTCATCTGCGACGTGACGCTCCTCTATTCGATCTCCGACCCGGTGCGGATCGCGAAGGACTTCGGCTGGGGCTCGCTCTACGTCGACAGCTTCGCCGTCAACACCTTCCGCAACGGCGTCCTCCAGACGATCGGAAAGATGAATGCCGAGACGTTCTACAACGAGGAGCTGCGGATCGCGGCGGTGAAGGACGCCGAGACGTTCCTCAGGGCCCGGTTCGCCGAGCGGGGCTTCAAGGTGGAAACGCTCCTCCTTCGCAACTACGTCTACGCGGAGAACTACGAGAAATCGCTCCAGGAGAAGAAGGTCGCCGTCCAGATGGCGGAGAAGAACCGCAAGGAGGCGCTCGTCAACGAGGAGCACGCCAAGCTGGAGCAGATCCAGTCGAAGGGGAACGCCGCCATCACGATCGCCGAGTCGGCGGTGAACGCCGAGATCGCGAAGATCCGCGCCGAGGCCGAGCTCTACGCCTCGCAGACGCGGGCGAAGGCCGACAAGGAAGTGAACGTGGCGCAGGCGGAGGCGAAGCGGCTCAAGGCCGACGCCCTGAACAGCACGGGCGGGCGGTACGTCGTGGCCCTCGAGACGGCGAAGATGTTCGAGAACATCGAGGGGGCCGTCATGACCCCCGAGCAGTACATCTCCTTCATCCGCAACGCCTGGGCGGTCATCGGGGTCAGCAGCGGGACCGCCCCTGGTCCGGCGCCCGTCGGGGTGGGGGTGAAGAAGTGAGGCGCGCGACGGCTGCCCTCGCGGTCCTGGCGTCCACGGTCCTCGTCGGCTGCCGGCCCACGAACTCGACCGAGGTCGGCGTGAGGACGAGCCTCTTCGGCATCCTGGAGAAGCGGGGCGCCCAGGAGGTGTACTCCCCGGGCGGCGTCTACACGGTCCTGCCGGTCGTCAACTCCTGGACGACGCTCTCCGTGGCCCAGCAGAACCTCCTCATGAACGCGAACCCCGCGGAGGGGGACCGCCCGATTCCGGACGACATCACGTTCAAGACGAAGGACGGCAACAACGTCCACATCGACGTGAACGTCATGTGGCGGATCGACCCGAAGAAGGCCGGCTTCCTCATCACGAACGTCGGTCAGACGGTCGAGGAGATCCGGGAGCGCATCGTGAGGCCGGTCTCGCGGTCGGTGATCCGCGACATCTTCAACGAGATCACCTCCGAGGAGTACTACCAGGTCGCCATCAAGAACGCGATGGCGGAGAAGACGAGGAAAGCGCTGGTCGCTTCGCTCTCGCCGTACGGAATTCTCATCGACTCGCTCCAGGTGCAGCAGCACCGCTTCGACCCGGCCTACCAGGCCGCGATCAACGCGCAGAAGCAGGCCGAGGCCGACCAGCAGAAGCTCGTGGAGCAGCAGAAGTCGATGGAGGTCCAGAAGCGCTCGGAGCTCGAGGGCCGGCGGGCCGGCTGGAACAAGCTGCTCGAGGACGCCCGGGGCGAGGCGGGGCGCCTGCGCAACGAGGCCGACGGCTACTTCCAGACGAAGACGAACCAGGCCAAGGCCGTCGTGGCCGTTGCCCAGGCCGAGGCGGAGGGAATCCGCAAGGAGGCCGAAGCCCTCGGGAAGATGGGGGGCGACGCCTATGTGAAGATGCAGGTCGCCAAGCAGTTCGCGCAGAAGAAGATCCTCATCGTCCCGGGATCGAACGTCTCGACGATGAACGTGAACGAGATGGTCGACTTCCTCGTGGGACGTGCCGCGAGGCCGGTGCCGGGCAGTGTGGCACCGGCGCAGCAGCCCGTTCCGGCGCCACAGGAGCCGGAGAGGCGGTAGCGAGAGGGGCGTTGGGGGGCCAGGCGGCAGGGGAACCGGAGGAAGTACCATTGGAGGGCATGAAGACGCACTCCTACCGCTCGTCGTCCCTCGCCGTCCTCTTCCTCGCGGCGTCCCTGTCCCTCGGCTGCAGCAAGTCGGCAACCCCCGCCGCAGAGGCGCCGCCGGCCACGCCCGAGGTCGCCCTCGCCGGAGCCCACGACGGCGCGCCGGCCGCGGCGGGGTCGAACGCCGCCGTCACCTCCGTCACCGGCACGATCCTCGAGACGATGGACGCGGCGGGCTACACCTACCTGAAGCTGAAGACGGCTGAGGGGGAGACCTGGGCCGCGGTCAACGAGTCGAAGGTCGAGAAGGGCCAGACGGTCACCGTCCTGAACCCGATGCCGATGAACGGTTTCGAGAGCAAGACGCTGAACCGGACGTTCGACGTGATCCTGTTCGGGACGCTCGCGCCAGGAGCGGGCTCCGCCGCGACGGCGGACGCGTCCGCCGCCCCCGCCATGCCTTCGGGGATGGGAGGTGGCGCATCGGCGGTCCCGGCCTCGATGGCCGCTCAGCACGCCGCCGCGGCCACCGGCCCGGACGTGACCGAGAAGATCTCTGTTGCCAGGGCTGAAGGCGCAGAGGGGCGGACGGTCGCCGAGGTCGTTGCCCAGCGCGCCACGCTGAAGGGGAAGACCGTCGCCATCCGGGGCAAGGTGGTCAAGTTCAACGCCGGCATCATGGGGAAGAACTGGATCCACCTCCGGGACGGCTCCGGGACGCCCGAGGGGAAGGACAACGACGTCACGGTCACGACGAACGACACCGTCGCCAAGGGCGACGTCGTCCTCGTGAAGGGAACCGTCGCCGTCGACCGGGACTTCGGCTCGGGCTACACCTACGCGCTCGTCGTCGAGGACGCGAAGGTCACGAAGTAGGTCCGTCGCCCCGGCCGCCCGCCTTCCCGAGCCAGTGCGGGTCGGGGAGGCGGAGGCCGAGCCGGACGGAGGCCATCCGGAGCAGGACGATCGTCGCGAAGCCCGCGCCGTCGGCGTATGTCTGCGAGATCTCGAGCCACGGCCCGGCGAGGACCACGAGGCAGCCGAGGAACGATGCCGCGGCGTAGAGGGGGCCGGGCCGGAATATGGCGGGTATCTCGCGGATGAGAACGTCGCGCAGGACGCCGCCGAACGTCCCGGTAATGACCCCCATCAGCGACGCGGGGAGAGGCGGAAGGCCCGCCTCGAGGGCGTACCGGACGCCCGTCAGGCTGAAGAGGGCGAGGCCGAGGGCATCGATGAACACGGCCCTGTTGTCGAGCACGCCGGCGAGCGCGAAAGCGCGGCGGTTGTAGACGAAGGCGAGGCAGAGGAGGAGCGTCAGGAAGACGTACCCCTCGTTCGCGACCCAGAAGAGGGGCCGCCTCTCGAGGACGAGGTCCCGGAGAGTTCCCCCGCCGAACGCGGTGACGAGGGCGAGGGTGAACGTCCCGATCAGGTCCATCCGGGCACGCGCCGCCGTGATCATCCCCGAAACCGTCGCGACGACGACGGCGGCCGCCTCGACGGCGGTCGTGAGCTGAGGAAGGGCAGGCTTCACGGCGGGGGGAGTGTAGCGGGGGTCCCGGGCGGCCCGGCGACCGGCTTCAGGCGCGCGAGCGGTACGAGGTAGAGGGCGAAGACGACGCCCGTCGCGGCCAGGGCGCCCCGCAGGCCGACGGCCTCTACGAGGGCGCTGCCGGCGAGAGGGCCGACCATCATGCCGACGGCGTAGGCGACGTTCACGAGGGAGAACACGCTCCCGAACGAGCGGGTCCCCATCGCCTCGACGGCGTCGGCGAGGCCCGGGCTCACGGGGCTCATCACGAAAGAGGCCGTGACGCCGAGGGCCGCCATCGAGAGAGCAACGGCTCCCTTCGAAGAAAGGAACGCCGGAATGGGAACGAGGAGCGCCGCCAGGACGAACCCGACCCTGATGACCTTCAGCCGGCCGACACGGTCCGAGAGCCGGCCCATGAGGGGCGAGGTGAGCGTGTGCGCGAGCGCCGCGGCAGCGAAGAGGATGCCGATCTCCGAGGCGCGCATCCCGAGCGTGGCGTCGAGGTGGAGCGGGAGCGTCGACTCCAGGATCGCCCAGAGCGCGGCCCCGAGCGCCATCGCCCCCGCGAAGGTCCGAACGGTAGCGTTCGTGAGGAGCCCGGAGAGACCGACACGTTCCCCCGGCGGAGGATCGGCGTCCCGCAGGAACCCCACACGGGCGGCCGCGTCGGCCAGGGCCAGGCCCGCGGCGAGAAGGAACGGGCTTCGCGGCCCGAAGCTCTCGGTCAGGAAGCCCGAGATCGGCGGGCCGAGAAGGACCCCGATGTTGGCGGCGGCGAAGGCGGTCGCCATCGCCTGGCCACGGCGCTCCGACGGGAATCCCTCGGCCAGCAGCGCCAGCCCCGACGTCCAGGTCGCGGCCGCGGCCAGGCCCTGCAGGACGCGGGCGAGGAGCAGGAGCGGATAGGAGGAGGCGAAGGCGAAAAGAACCGTTGTTGCAGCGAGGCCGACGAGACCCCACAGGAACGGCTTGCGGCGGCCGATGCGGTCCGCGAGGCGGCCGAGCGGCCAGGTCCCGGCGAGGATGGCGGTCGCGTAGGCGCCGAAGAGGACTCCGACTTCCATCTGCGTGAGGCCGAGGGACTTCGCGTAGTGGGGGAGGAGCGGGACGAGGAGGTAATAGAGAACCGAATCGGTGAAAAAAGCGAGGCCGACGACGAAAAGGAGCATGGCGGGAGAGGTGCGGCGCGGCACGCCAGGCATGGTATCCGGACGAGCGGGCGAACGCTCCCGCGCCTAGAATGTCGTCGAGGGTCCTCGATGACGGAAAAAGCACTCGGGGCCACCTGGCAAGTCTTCCGCCTCACGCTGCGCGATACCGCCGGGGAGTACGCGAGAGCTCACCTGGCTCGGGTCTCGGCGTTCCCTCTGGAGCCGACGGCTCCCGAGCGGCTGGCACCGGTCGTCGATGCGATCCTCGCCGAGCTCGACCGAAGCTGCGCCGCGGAAGAGGCGAGCCCGGTCCTGCGCGTGATCAAGAGGACCTTCCGTCCGAGCCGGGAGGAGCAGTACCGAAAGCGACTGAAGAAGGCGTTCGACGCCTACTCCGGCGCCTGGAGGGCGCGGGCCGCGAGCTGACGGCCGATCCCGGGTCCGGGTTCAGGGTAGGAAGCGCCCGGCGAGGTGAGCGGGCAGGCGAGGGCACGTTCCCCGTGGCCGTGCAAGGAGCCGCCCACGGGTCCGCGCCACGGCCCGATAGACGCCGTCCCTGAGAGGTCGGGGGACGACTTTCACGACGCCCGCGACGAATCGCCAGGCACCGCCGAGCCGGTCCAGGGCGTGCAGTACGGCGTCGCTCCTGGTCCGGAGCCGGCCCGTCTCGTCGAGAACCGCCACGGTCCCGGAGGGAAGCGGCCCGTCGCCGCCAGCCACGAGCCGGACCGTGGCCGTTGGGCCTCCGAGGGGCGCGAAGACGAAAAGGCTCCCGTCCCGGTCGCGCCGGGCCAGGAATGCCACGCTTCGGTGGCAGAGGCCGCATCCACCGTCGTAGAGGACGAGGTCAGGCACGAAGCGAGTGTGCTCCCGATCGGTCCGGGAATCGCGCCGGATCCATGACGGACGTCATGCGGGGGGGCATGAACCGTTCAGAAGGCTCTTGACGCGATGCGTCACACGCCCGACAGTGCGGGCGTGAACTCGAAAGCCGGTCTTCCCACAGCACCGGAGGCGGGTCCGTGAGGCGGGGCATTGCCCTCGCCGAGACGCTGGCGGGCCTTCTCCTCGGCACGGCCCTGGGCGTCGGGACCTACACCTTCGTCTACGCGAAGGGCGCCTCGTACCTCTCCAGCGACCCGAACGCGTGCGCGAACTGCCACGTCATGACGGAGCAGCTCGACGGCTGGTCGCGGGGGAGCCACCGGGCGGTCGCGACGTGCAACGACTGCCACACCCCCCCGGGCTTCGTCGCCAAGTACGCGACGAAAGCCTCGAACGGGTTCTGGCACTCCTTCGCCTTCACGACGGGGCGCTTCCCGGACCCGATCCGGATCACGGAGCGAAACCACCGCGTCACCGAGAAGGCCTGCCGGAAGTGTCACGCGGACGTCGTCCACGACATCGACCGGATCACCCGCAAGGGCCGCGAGCTCTCCTGCGTCGCGTGCCACCGGTCCGTCGGCCACCAGCACTGAAGAGAAAGCGCGAGAAGCGAGGCATCGAGATGACCGAGAAGCAGACCAGCACCGCGAGGACGATCCTCGTCACCGCCGCGATCGCCGCGTTCGCCGCCGTCGGCGTGACCGCCCTCCTCGTCAACATCATGGAGCACAAGCAGGAGGCGAAGAACCCGTTCTTCCGCGTCGTCGAGCTGACCGACGACACCGAGGACCCGGCCGCCTGGGGGAAGAACTTCCCCGTCCAGTACGACTCCTACAAGCGGACCGTGGACATGGTGCGGACGAAGTTCGGAGGGAGCGAGGCGCTTCCGCGGACGCCGACCGAGAAGGACCCGCGCGGCCTCGTCACGACGTCGAAGATCGAGGAGGACCCGCGGCTGAAGAGGATGTGGCTTGGGTACGCCTTCGCGATCGACTTTCGCGAGGAGCGCGGCCACGCCTACATGCTCGACGACCAGACGTTCACCGAGCGCCAGCAGGTGGTGAAGCAGCCCGGGACCTGCATGAACTGCCACGCCTCGACGTACGTCACGATGAAGAAGCTCGGCGAGGGAGACGTCGTGAAGGGCTTCGAGAAGATGAACCAGATGACCTACTTCGACGCGCGCAAGCTCGTGAAGCACCCCGTTGCGTGCATCGACTGCCACGATTCGCAGTCGATGGCGCTGCGCATCACGCGCCCCGGCTTCATGGAGGGGATCCGGGCGTTCAAAGCCTCGCAGGGGGTCACCGACTACGACGTGAACACGCAGGCGACCCGGCAGGAGATGCGCACCTACGTCTGCGCCCAGTGCCACGTCGAGTACTACTTCAAGGGACCCGAGAAGCGCCTCACGTTCCCTTGGCACAAGGGCCTGAAGGCCGACGAGATCCTGGCCTACTACGACGAGGTCGGCTTCAAGGACTGGACGCACGCCGAATCGGGCTCACCGAACCTGAAGGCTCAGCACCCCGAGTTCGAGATGTACAGCCAGGGAATCCACGCGCGGTCGGGCGTGGCGTGCGCCGACTGCCACATGCCCTACACGAAGGTCGGAGCGATGAAGGTCTCCGACCACCACGTCAGGAGCCCGCTCCTGAACATCAACAGGGCCTGCCAGACGTGCCACCGCTGGTCCGAGGAGGAGCTCAAGGGGCGCGCCGAGACGATCCAGGCGCGGCACACCGAGATGCGCAACCTCGCGATGGACGCCCTCATGTCGCTCATCGACGACCTGAAGGCCGCCAAGGAAGCGGGGAAGAGCGACGACGAGATGGCGGTCGCCCGGAACTTCCAGCGCCGCGCCTCGTTCCTGCTGGATTTCGCCGAGGCCGAGAACTCGGTGGGCTTCCACGCGCCGCAGGAAGGGGCGCGGATTCTCGCGCAGTCCATCGATGCCTCCCGCAAGGGGCAGCTCGCCATCCGCGGGGCGCTCCCGGCGACGCCGCAGCCGCAGCAGAAGGTTTCCGCGCCCCCGGTCGCGCCGGCTCCGGGCGTATCCGTGAAGGTCGCGGCCGTCTCGACGCCCTGACGCTCCCGGACGCGGGCCGGGCGAGAATCCCCGCATGGACCGCCCGGCCTACGACGCCTTCACCCGCGCCCTCTCGACCGCCCTCGCCGGCGACCCCCGGATCGTCGGCCTCGTCGCCCTTGGCTCGATGTCGGGGGATGGGGTCCCGCCCGACGCTTATTCCGACCACGACTTCTTCGTCGTCACGGTGCCTGGCGCACCTGAGTCTTTCCGGACGGATCTCGCCTGGCTTCCCGGCGCGGACCGGGCGGCCCTCGTCCACCGCGAGACGGCGCACGGGCTGAAGGTCGTCCTGCCGGACGGCCACCTCCTCGAGTTCGCGGTCTTCGACCTCGACGAGCTTCTCGTCGCCCGCGCGAATCGATACGCGGTGCTCCTCGACCGCGGCGGCGTGGCGGCGAGGATGGCGGAGATAGCGGGCAAGCCCGTCGAATCTCACCCCGACCGGTGGCTCTGCGGCCAGCTCCTCGGAAACCTCCTCGTGGGCGGGGTGCGCGCGGCGAGGGGCGAGCTCCTGTCGGCGCGCCTCTTCGTGGCGGGGCACGCGACAGGGCACCTCCTCCGGCTCCTCGCCCGCCACGTCCCGGCGGAGGCGGACGTCCCTCTCGACGACCTCGATCCGTTCCGGCGTTTCGAGAGGGCGTATCCCCGTCTCGGCGGCGAGCTCGACGGCGCTCTGGCCCGGGACCCGCTCGAGGCGGCGATCGCCCTCCTCGACCTCGCCGGGCGCGAGCTGCGGCCCTATTTGCCCGAATGGCCCTCGGCCGCGGCCGAGGTCGTCGGAAATCGGCTCCGTGAAGCCCGGGACGGGCTTGCCGCCGGGTAGAATCCCCGGTTGCCATGCTGTTCAAGACGATCATCGAACCCTTCCGTATCAAGTCGGTCGAATCGGTCAAGTTCACGACCCGCGAGGAGCGCGAGAAGGCGCTCGTCGAAGCCGGGTACAACGTCTTCCTCCTCCGGGCGGACGACGTCCTCATCGACCTCCTGACCGACTCCGGGACGGGCGCGATGTCGTCGGCGCAGTGGGGCGCCCTGATCCAGGGCGACGAGAGCTACGCCGGGAGCCGGTCGTTCTACCGCTTCCGCGACGTCGTGACGGACCTCACCGGGTTCAAGCACGTCATTCCGACCCACCAGGGACGTGCGGCGGAGAGGATCCTCTTCCACACGATCCTGAAGCCGGGAATGGTCATCCCGAGCAACACCCACTTCGACACGACGCGCGCGAACATCGAGGTCGAGGGGGCCGAGGCCCGCGATCTCGTCATCGCCGAAGGGAAGGTCCCGTCCCTGATCCACCCGTTCAAGGGGAACATGGACCTCGCCAAGCTCGAGAAGACCCTCGTCGAGGACGGCCCGCGGGTCCCGATCGTGATGGTGACCATCACGAACAACTCCGGCGGCGGCCAGCCCGTCTCCCTCGAGAACATCCGGGGAATCCGCGCCCTCTGCGACACGTACGGCAAGCCCTTCATCATCGACGCCTGCCGGTTCGCCGAGAACGCCTGGTTCATAAAGGAGCGCGAGCCGGGGCAGTCGGAGCGGACGCCGAAGGAGATCGCGCAGGAGGTCTTCTCCCTCGCGGACGGCGCCACGATGTCGGCCAAGAAGGACGGCCTCGCCAACATCGGCGGCTTCCTGGCGATGAACGACGACGCGCTCGCCGCCTCCTGCCGGAACCTCCTGATCCTCACCGAGGGCTTCCCGACCTACGGTGGCCTCGCCGGGTACGATCTCGAAGCGATCGCCCGAGGGCTCGAGGAGGTCGTCGAGGAGCCGTACCTGCGCTACCGGATCCGCTCGACGGCCTACCTCGCCGACAAGCTGACCGGCGCGGGCGTCCCGATCATTCAGCCGCCGGGCGGCCACGCCGTCTACATCGACGCACGGGCGATGCTCCCGCACGTCCCGCCCCTCCAGTACCCCGGCATCGCCGTCGCGAACTCTCTCTACGTCGAGGCCGGCATCCGGGGCGTCGAGATCGGGACCGTGATGTTCGGCATGCAGCCGGACGGAACCGAGAAGCCCGGCGCGATGGACCTCGTCCGTCTCGCCATCCCGAGGCGCGTCTACACCCAGTCGCACATCGACTACGCGGCGGAGGGTGTCCTCGAGGTCTTCCGCAAGCGTGACGGGCTCCGGGGCCTCAGGATCACCGAGGCCCCGAGCGTCCTCCGGCACTTCACGGCGAGATTCGCGCCGCTCTGACCCGCGTCAGGTCCGGGGAGGCGGGCCGGGCGGCACGTCGAACGCGCCCGAGCGGGGGGGGGCGGAGCCGTCGGGGATGCGAATCGTGAACGCGCTCCCGAGTCCCGGGGTGCTCCTCACGGAGATCTCCCCGCCCAGGAGGGAGACGAGCCGCCGGGTCAGTGCGAGGCCGAGGCCGGTTCCGCCGAATCGGCGCGAGGTGGAGGAGTCGGCCTGGGTGAAAGGCTGGAAGAGCCTCTCGAGCTGATCGGCGGGGATGCCGGGGCCGTCGTCCTCGACGACGAAGACCGCCTCGGCCCGTCCGGCCCGGTTCTCCCGGACGATCGAGATCGTGACATTTCCGTTCTCGGTGAACTTGCAGGCGTTCCCGGCGACGTTCACGAGCGCCTGGCGCACCTTCGTCCGGTCGCTGGTCAGGGCGCCGGCGGCCTCGGCGCCGCGGAACATGAGGTGGTTGCGGTTCTTGAGGGCGAGGGGCTTCACGAGCGCCTCGACCTCGGCGCAGAGGTCGAGGACCGGGAACGTCTCCAGCTCGATCTCCATCTTCCCGGCCTCGACCTTCGAGAGGTCGAGGATCGTGTCGATGAGCTGAAGCAGGTGGCGCCCGGCGGCGCGCACCTTGCGGATGTCTCCCGTCAGCTCGGGCCGTCGCGCGAGGTGGACCTCCTCCTCGAGGATCTCGCTGTAACCGATGATCGCGTTCAGCGGCGTCCGGAGCTCGTGACTGACGTTCGCGAGGAACGTGCTCTTGGCGATGCTCGCCTGGCGCGCGCGCTCCTCCGAATCCGAGAGACGCTCGACGGCCTCCTGCAGCTCGGCGGTCCGCTCCACCACCCTTTGCTCGAGCGTCGAAGCCCTCGCGCGCAGCTGCCGCAACCTCCACTGGACGGTCGCCCCGACGAGCAGCGCGGCGGCCAGCCCGTAGAGAGCCCAGGCCCACGGCGCCCGCCACGGCGCGGTCGAGATGGAGAACGGGAAGGAAACGGGCCCGGAGACGTTGCCCGAGCCATCCCGTCCGCTCACGTGGAAGACGTAGTCCCCCGGCGGCAACGACGCGTATTCCTTCTTCCAGTCGGGAAGCCAGTCGGACTCCGTTTCGTCGAGCCCCTCGAGCCGTGTCCTGTAGCGCGTTCCCGATTCCCGGTAGTCGGAAAGGAGCGCGAACTCCATCACGACGTGGTTCTCGTCGTGGCGGAGCCGCTCTCCTTTTCCGAGGGCGCGGGAGCGCCCGCCGACGCGCGCGGCTTCCAGGATCAGGGGCTTCGGGGTGGTGTCCGCCTCCTCGCGGGAGACGTCGAGAACGGCGAGCCCCCCGACCGTGCCGGCCCAGAGGCGGCCCAGACGGTCGAGGTGCGCGGCGAAGCACTCGTTTCCCGGGAGGCCGTCGTCGACGTCGTAGGTCGAGACGTCGTACGCCGCCGGATCCGCGTCGCCGGGAGTGCGAGGGGTGAGGCGTGCGACGCCCCGGTTCGTCAGCACGTAGACGCGTCCGCGACCGTCACTTTCGATCTGGTTCACGGAACGCCCCGGGAGGGCGGGGACGGTCGTGTCGGACAGGAGCACGAAGCGCGGGGGGCGGGAGGTGGGATCGATACGGACCGCGCCGCCCCGCGTCGCCGCCCAGATCCAGGCGCCGCCGGCCGGGCGTTTCTGGAGATGCAGGGAGACGACGACGTCGTCGGGGAAGCCGCCGCGACTGTCGAGGAAGCGGATCTCTCCGTCCTCGAGCCACGCGAGCCCTCCCCCGAAAGTTCCCATCCAGAGGACCTTCTGTCCGTCCGCGTCGAAGGTCTCGGCCAGCGACGTCACGGGATTGGTCGGAAGGCCGTTCGCCATGGTCCATGTCTCGAAACGCCCGGCCCCGAGGCGCGCGAGGCCGCCGTGAGTCCCGACCCAGAGGTCGTCGCCCGAGGGCAGGAGCGCCCAGATCCTGTTGCTCGGCAGCCCGTCCGCGGTCGTCCAGCTCCTGAGTCGCCTGTCGGCGAGACGGGCGAGCCCCCCTTCGGTTCCGATCCAGAGGGCGTCTCCCGATGCCCGTGGGACGGGTGCGAGGGCGTTCACGGACGCGTCCGGAAGGCCTGAGGCGCGGTCCAGCACGGTGAACCGGCCGTCGGCGAAACGGGCGAGGCCGGCGTCGGTGGCGATCCAGAATGCGTGCCGGTCGTTCGGCTCGTGCGTCTCGCGGATGGCGTAGACGGTGTTGTTCGGCAGGCCCGCGAGCTTGTCGAGGGTGCGGAACGCCCCCAGGCGGAGGCGGACCACGCCGCCTCCTTCCGTGCCGACCCAGATCGTGTCCCCGGCGCCGCCGCCGCGCAGGAGCGCGAGCGCTCCGTTGGTCGGAAGGCCGGCGGCCGTTCCGTACGAGACGACATCCGTCGGGCCGATGAGGTGAATCCCGCCCCCGAGCGTGGCGACCCAGAGATGGGCGCCGTCGGGGCCGGAGGCCTCGAGCAGGGCGTTCACGGTGGAGCGCGGGAGGCGCCGGTCGGTCTCCGGCGTCGTCCAGCCGCTCGTGGAGAGGACGTAGAGACCTCTTCGGGTGCCGACGAAGAGCCGGGTGCCGCCATTGCGGGCCGGTGTCTCGAGGAGCGCCTTGACGGCCGGGCGCGGGTCTTCGGGAGGGGGCGGAACGGCAGTGACCTTTCCTCCCTCGAGAAGGACCAGGCCCGCCGTCGTCCCGACCCAGAGGGCCTCGGGGTCCCCGGCCGACCGGGCCGGAGCGAGCGCCTGGACGGCGTTGGCAGGGAGTCCGTCCTTCGTCTCCCACCGCATCCAGGATCCGGCGCGCAGCCTGTAGAGACCCCAACCTGCGGTGCCGGCCCAGATCGAGCTCTCCCCGTTTGCCCCGCGCGTCTCCGCCAGAGACCAGACGACGTCGGCCGGGCCGGGCAGCGGCGGGACGCTCGTGTCGAACTCGCCGTCCCGGTAGTGCAGGAGTCCGCTTCCCTCCGTCCCGATCCAGAGGCTTCCGTCGGATGCGGCGAGGAGCGTCCGCACCGATTGGGACTTCACTTCCCGGGGAAGCCGGACTCCCCGGAAGACCCGGCCGTTCCACACTCCCAGCCCGTCCTGGGTGCCGACCCAGACGTAACCGCGGGTGTCGAGCGCGAGGGCCTGGCCGGTATTCTGGGGAAGGCCCTCCCGGTCGGTGAAGACCCGGAACGAGGGTCGCGCGAGGGCCGCCGGGTCGTCCCGATCCGCGGCTCCCGCCACGCCGGTACCCAGGAGGAGCGCGAGGAAGAGTCGTCTCAAAGGGAGATGGACCCCTTTCGAAACGACGTCTTTCCGAGAAGCGCATTCACCACGACGGGGCGGCCCGTCCGGGCGCGACGGAACGCCTCGGCGAGCACGGCAGGAGCTTTGGCCGGGTCGTCGAGGAGGAGCCCCTCGCCGCCGAGGCCGCGGGCGGCCTCGTGGTAGTCGGTCGCGCGCAGGACCGTGCCGACGTCGTCCTTCAGCACCTCTACCTGCTCGCGCGCAATCTGCGTCCAGCCGGCATCGTTCCCGATGACGGCCACGACGCCGAGGCCGTGTCTCACGAACGTGTCGACCTCCACCAGGCCGTAGCCGGCCGAGCCGTCGCCCCAGAGAAGGAGGACGTCCTCGTCCGGTCGGCAGAGCGCTGCTCCGAGCGCGAATCCCGCGCCGACACCGAGCGTTCCGAAGGCTCCGGGGTCCAGCCACGAGAGTGGTCCGCGCGGCCGGAGGACGTACGACGCCGTGGCGACGAAGTCCCCGCCGTCGGCGACGACGACGCTCCTGGGCGGGAGGACCTCCTCGATCTGCCGGCAGAGCGTGACCGGGTCGAGCGATCCCTTCTCTCCCTCGGGCGAAGCAGCGATCTCGGCGTTGCGTGTCGCGTCGCGCCCGCCGAGCCGGCCGAGCCAGGTGGCGCGGGGGAAGCCAGCAGGGACATCCGCGGCGAGCGAGCGGACAAAGAGCGCCGGGTCGCCGTGAACGCCCAGCGTGGGGCGCCTGTTCAGCGTCAGGGCGCCCCGATCGCGGTTCACGGAGACGAGCGTGGTCGAGCGGCCGATCTGCCTCCCGTAGTCGAGGCGGAAGTCGCAGGGCACGCCCGCGAGGAGGACGAGGTCGGCCTCGCGCAGCGCCTCTTTCCGCCGGTGGCGGACCTGCAGGGTCGAGGCCGGCCCGAGAAGCCCTC
The DNA here is from genome assembly GCA_016719485.1 of Holophagales bacterium. Taxonomy (NCBI): domain Bacteria; kingdom Pseudomonadati; phylum Acidobacteriota; class Holophagae; order Holophagales; species Holophagales bacterium. The sequence goes on along the minus strand of JADJZB010000031.1, from coordinate 18,587 downwards.
GGGCCGTTCCCGAGAGGAAGACCGGGAGTCTCAGCGTGTCGACCGCCCGCGCGAGGCTCGCCGCGTCGGCGGGCGACATCATCGCGCCGCTCCCGAGGACGAGCACGGGGCGCTCGCTGCGCGCCAGGAGGAGCGCCGCGGTCCCGACGCTTCCGGCCTCGGGCGCCGGAGGGGCCGGCGCCTCGGAATCAACCGGGGCCGCGTCGGCCGCCCCTGCGAAGATCGCGTCGAGGTGGCGGCCGAGGTACCACTTCGTCGCCGTCTCGACGAGCCCCTTCGGCTCGCCGGACTTCCCGCCGTACCAGCTGCGGACGAGCGCCTCGTCGTAGAGGAGATCCACCGGGCACTCGACGAAGACCGGACCCGGGACCCCTTCGCGACAGACCGAAAAAGCGCGTTCGAGCGCCGGGACGAGGTCCCGAACCTTCGTTACCGCCGTCGCCCACTTGACGATGGGCCGGATGAAGCCGAGCTGGTCGATGTCCTGGAGCGCGCCGCGCCCCCTGAGGACGGTGGCCGTCGCCCCGCCGAGAAGGACGAGGGGCGACTGTGCGAGTCGGGCGTTCTGGAGCGCGGTGACCGCGTTCGTCACGCCCGGGCCGGCCGTCACGGCCGCCACGCCCGGCACACCCGTGAGCCGGGCGACGGCATCGGCCGCAAAAACGGCGGTCGCCTCGTGCCGCGTGTCGACGACGCGGACGCCGCGCGCCTTCGCCGCGGCCAGGATCGGCGAGATGTGGCCTCCGCAGAGCGTGAACAGGAACCTCACGCCCTGCCGGACGAGGACCTGGGCGACGAGTTCGCCCCCGGACGTCACAGACACTCCCCGTGGGGAGGAACTCCGGCGGACCGCATCATCTGAACTCCCGTGAGGAGATTAGCAGCGGTTGCCGCATGCGTCTTCCTTCGGCGCTGCTCAGCCGAGAGCGCCGCCCCCGCCCCCCGTCGCAAGCCGGGCGAGGGGGAGCGCGGCCGAGAGGAACGCCGAGCGGAGCGGCGCGATGGCGAGAGCCGCCTTGACCGGCGGCGCGGACTCGAGGAGCTTGACGACCCGCCCGATCGCCTGCATCGGAAGGCTCTCGACGTCCTCGAGGAGGAGGTCGGCGAGCTTGCCGCGCTCGATCGCCATCGCGACGTAGCGCTCGAACGTGTCCTCCGGGGTGAAGACCTTCTTCTCGCGCGGCCGCATCGAGATGGACCCGAGCCGGCACGCCGAGTGGCAGACGCCGCAGCCGAGGCAGAGCGCCGGGTCGACGACGGCCTTGCGGCGCCGCCGGCCGCTCTCGTCGACCTCCACGAGGCCGATCGCGTCGACGGGGCATGCCTTCTCGCACTTCCCGCAGCCCCCGCACTTCTCGCGGTCGACCTCCATCAGGAAGCTCGAGCTGACGATCGCCTTCGTCATCCCGTGGGTCTTGAAGGCGCGCATCATTCCGCAGCAGCAGCCGCAGCAGTTGCAGATGTAGCCCACCTCGCGCTTCACGTTGTCGCCGGTCTGCGCCAGGCCCGCCGCCTGCGCTTCGCGGAGGATCCGGAGCGCCTCGGCGCGGTCGACCCGCTCGGCGTGGCCGGTCCTCACGAGGGCGTCGGCACCGGGCCCGAACGAGAGGCAGACGCGCCGGGGGGCGTCGCAGGCCGTCCCGAGGTGCTCGGAGTGGTGGCGGCAGGCGCAGAGAGAGACGGCCGCGCTGCGGGCCGTCTCGACGATCCGCGTCGCCCGCTCGTGGTCGAGGACCTCCGTCGCGTCCTCCGGGAGGGCCGTCTCCCGGACGAGCGAGCGTCCGATCTGCGTGTCGCCGCCGAAGACGGCCTTCGCGAAGGCGGCGTCTCCCTCGAAGAAGTACTCCTCGAAGAGGCGCGCCAGCTCGGCGCGGGGCAGGTCGTCGCCCGCCCGCATGAACGTCAGCTCGAAGAAGCCGATGACGACGGGAGCGAGCGAAACGTACCGCGTGCCGTTCTTCGTCAGGTCGAAGACGAGGCCGCGCCGGGCCATGTCGGCGAGGCGCTCGTCGAGGCGGGCCGTGTCGAGGCCGAGCCGGGCGGCGAGGCGGTCGACCCGGATCGGCTTCGTCGGCACCTGTGCGGCGAGGTCGGCGTCCTCGGGGCTGAAGAGGATCTCGAGCGCACGGCGGAATGCGGGGGAGTCGGGTGCCCCGGTGACGTTCCGGTCGAGCCGCTCCTGGAGCCTGTCGTAGCGGCGGTCGGAATTGACGAGGTGGTGGCCCATGATCGCCTCTCCCTTGCGCGCCCCGGACGCCGGGGCCCGGACGGCGGGCCTTCTCGGGCCTCGTTCCGCTCCAGTTTACCGCGCAGCCATGGCGCTGGCAGAGCGCAGGAGGCCCTCGAGGCGGGTCACCCGCTGTCCTGCCGACGACCTCTTCGCCGCGATCGCCACGGCCCGCCGGTCGCCGACGAGGACGACGAGCTTCCTGCCGCGCGTCACCGCGGTGTAGAGGAGGTTTCGCTCCAGCATCGCGTAGTGGGTCATGCCGAGCGGGATGACGACCGCCGGGTACTCCGACCCCTGCGACTTGTGGATCGTGGTCGCCCACGCGAGCTGGAGGACGTCGAGCTCGTCGAAGCCGTACGTCACTTCGCGCCCGTCGAAAGAGACGCGGAGCTCTCCCTCGTCGAGGTCCACCGCCGTCACGACGCCGAGGTCGCCGTTGGTGACCTCCTTGTCGTAGTCGTTCTCGACCTGCATCACGCGGTCCCCTGGAGCCAGCTCCTGGCCGAAACGCGACACGCGGGGCGTCCCGCCCGGGTTCAGCGCCTTTCCGAGCGCCTCGTTCAGCGCGCGCGCGCCGAGCGGGCCACGGTGGACCGGGACGAGGACCTGCACGTCGCGCGTCGGGTCGAGCCCGAACCGGCGCGGGATCCTCTCGGAGACGACCTCGACGACGCGCCGTGCGGCGTCTTCCGGATCCATCGCGTCGAAGAAGAAGAGGTCGGTGCCGGGCGGGTTCGTCAGGTCGGGGAGGTGCCCGTCGCGAATCCGGTGCGCCCCGACGACGATCCGGCTCTCGGCCGCCTGCCGGAAGATCTCGGTCAGGCGCACCGCCGGGACGGCACCCGACTCGAGGAGATCGCGCAGGACCTGACCCGGGCCGACGCTCGGCAGCTGGTCCGCGTCGCCCACGAGGAGGAGCGCGGCGCCCGGCGGCATCGCCTCCAGCAGCGAGCGGGCGAGGAGGACGTCGATCATCGACACCTCGTCCACGACGACGAGGTCGGCCTCGAGAGGGTTGTCGCGCCCACGCCGGAAGCGCCCTGTGGACGGGTCGACCTCGAGGAGGCGGTGGATGGTCTTCGCCTCCATCCGCGTGCTCTCCGAGAGGCGCCGGGCCGCGCGCCCGGTCGGGGCGGCGAGAGCGATGCGGAGCGACTCGGCGAAGACGATCCGGAGGAGGGCATCGACGAGCGTCGTCTTCCCGACGCCCGGCCCGCCGGTGAGAACGAGGACCTTGGACTTCAGGAAAGCGGCCACCGCCTCGCGCTGGCTCGGCGAGAGGGTGATTCCTGCCCGCGCCTCGACCCACGGGATCGCCGTGGTGGGATCCGAGTGGCGCCACGGCGGAGTGCCCGCCGCGAGCGCGGCGATTCTCTCGGCGATGACCCGCTCGGCGGCGTGAAGCGACGGGAGAAAGACACAGGGCTTTCCGCCGGCATCGTCGGCGACGACGTGGCGTTCGGCGAGCTCCAGCTCGAGGGCCTCGGCGACCTGCTCCTCGGGCCGCTCCAGCAGTTCGGCCGACCGCGGGACGAGAGTCCCGCGCGGGAGGCCGCAGTGCCCCTCGTCGAGCGCCTCGGCGAGGACGTGCGAGACGCCGGCCCGGACGCGGATCATCGCGTCCTCCGGGATGCCGAGCCGCCGGGCCAGTGCGTCCGCCGTCACGAAGCCGATGCCACGGACGTCGCGGGCGAGGCGGTAGGGATCCTTCGAGACGACCGAGATGGCGTCGGCGCCGTAGGTCCGGTAGATCCGGACCGCGCGCGACGTGCCGACCCCGTGGGAGTGGAGGAAGACCATGATCTCCCTCACCCCCTTCTGCTCCGCCCAGCTCGCGACGATCCGCTCCGCCCGGAGCGGGCCCACGCCCGGCACCTCGCGTAGTCGGGACGGCTCCGCCTCGATCACCTCGAAGACAGCCGTACCGAACGCCTCCACGAGCCGCCGCGCGAAATGCGGCCCGACTCCTTTTACGAGGCCGGAGGCGAGGAAGCGCTCGATCCCCTCGGGCGAGGTCGGCGTCACGGTCGTCACCGTCTCCGCCTTGAACTGCGGGCCGTGCTTCGGGTCGTTGGTCCAGGTCCCCGAGGCGCGCAGCTCTTCTCCGGGCGAGATCGCGGCCGCGTGCCCGACGACCGTCACCGCGTCGTGCTTGCCGCGCACCCTCACCCGGAGGACGGCAAAGCCCGACTCCTCCGAGTGGAACGTCACCCGCTCCACCTGGCCGGCGAGGAGCTCGCGTTCCGGTGCCTCCCGTTCGGGCTTCATGCGGAGGCATCGTAGCCGCAGAATGGACGCCGTGAGACGCGCCATTCTCGCCGGGCTCCTGCTCTGGTTCGGGAGCCATCTCGCGGTTCTCGCCGGCCCGCAGGAGCCGTCGCGGAAGGGAGGCATATCGGCGAAGGCTGCCGTCGAGAAGGTCCTCGTCGACGCCTACGTCCTGGGTCCGCGGGGGGGCGCCCTCCTCGACCTGACACCTGCCGATTTCCTCCTTCTCGTCGGTGGTGAGGAGGTGCCGGTCGAAGACGTCGAGTTCATCCCGGCGGCCCGTTCCGAGCTGCCGCCGAGGGCGCCGGACGCCGTCGGGGAGCCGGGGACGCCGGAGTTTCCCGAGGGGCGGCTCATCGTCCTCTTCTTTCAGGCCGACTTCGGCCGCTACCGGACGAAGGGGCTCATGCGGATGGCGAACGAGATGGTCGCCTTCCTCGACCGCCTGCTCCCGACGGATCGTGTGGCCGTCGTCTCGTACGACTCCCACCTCAAGCTTCGCCTCGACTTCACGGACAACCGGGCGGCCATTCACCGTGCGCTCTTCGACACCCTCAAGATCGGCGGCGCTCCCGAGCCGCCTCCCCCGAACCCGTTTCCCTCACTCGCCGCCCACTTCGACGTGAATGCCGCGCGCAAGTCGGCCACCGTCGAGAAGGGACTGTTCGTTCTGGCCCAGGCGCTGCAGAAGATCCCCGGCGGCAAGGTGATGTTTTTCCTCGGCTGGGGGCTCCACGTGAACCGGCAGCCGACGGAGTGGAGGTGGCACGCCCTCGCCGTCAACGCCCTCCAGCAGGCGCGCGTCAACGTCTTCACCCTCGACGTCTCCGACGCCGACTGGCACACCCTGGAAGGGACGCTCATGCAGCTCGCCGACCTGACCGGCGGCACCTACGCGAAGACCCACGTCTTCTCGGCCCAGGCCCTCGATCTCGCTTTCCGCGCCATCGAGGGGCGGTACGTCGTCCTCTTCGCCCGTCCCGAACGTCCTCCGGGCCGCCACGCCATCGAGCTCACCCTGCGGACGAAGAAGGGAAGGGTGCTCGCCCGGACGTTTTACGACGATCCCTAGCGCCCTGAGTCGGAGATCCGCGAACGAAGTCGGCCGAGGGGCTCGAAGATCGGGTCGACGGACGTCCGGACGAACGCGGGGAGCTCGATCCTGTCCCCGTTCGCCACGACGGCCGAGGCCGTATCGCGAGCGAAGCCCGCTGCATGCCGGGGTCAGGCCTCGGGCGGCGATGACCTTCGGCGTGCCGGCCTATTGGCCCGCCGGTGGTTCCCAGAGTTCGATCTTGTTGCCTTCGGGATCGAGGACCCAGCCAAAGCGACCGAACTCCGATTCGTCGACCTTGTCGAGAACGTTGCAGCCTTCGGCGCGGAGGGCGGCAAGGAGGCCATGGAGGTCAGTGACGCGATAGTTGACCATGAACGGTGACGTGCTTGGGGCAAAGTCGTCGCTACTGGAGCCTGTAATGTTCCAGGCCGTGGTGCCCGGTACGGGGTTGCCATCGGCGTCGGTCCACGGAAATACTGCGCCGCCCCATGCTTGAACGTCGACCCCGAGGTGTTCCTTGTACCAGGTGCGCAGGGCCCCGGGATCCTGGGCCTTGAAGAAGATGCCCCCGATGCCAGTGACTCTTCGCATGTGAGCCTCCTCAGTGGTGAAGACGCCAGATCGTAGCGTGCCGAGGCCTAACCGGGGCCTCAGCGGCGAGCAAAGCGAAGTCCGCTGCAAGCCGGGTTAGGGCACGGCTCAACTGGCCTTCGACAGGACCGGAACCTCATGAGCGATGCGTGCCCCGGTGCGGTCGCGCTCGGTCTCGAGTTCGAATCGAACCTGGAGGTTGAGCCAGAAGCGCTCGGAGGTGCCGAAGTACCGCGAGAGCCGAAGAGCCGTGTCAGCGGTGATGCCGCGCTTACCGAGGACGATCTCGTTGACACGCCGAGCGGGAACACGAATGTCCTTGGCCAGGCGGTACTGGCTGAGACCGTGAGGCTCGAGGAACTCGGCCAGGAGGACTTCGCCAGGATGAATGGGTGCGAGCTTTGCCACGGCGGTCACCTACGAGTGGTAGTCGACGATCTCGACGTCGAAGGCATCGGTGGCGCACCAGACGAAGCAGATGCGCCACTGATCGTTGATGCGGATGCTGTGCTGGCCAGCACGATCGCCCCTGAGAGGCTCGAGCCGATTGCCGGGCGGAACGCGCAGGTCGGCGAGGGAGTCGGCCGCATCGAGGATGACGAGTTTCCGAAGCGCGACGCGTTGAAGGCTGGCGGGCAGACGACGCGGGCGGCGACGTTGAAAGAGCGCTTCCGTGTCGGGGTCGCGGAAGGTGCGGATCACGCGCCGGAATAGTAACGGACGCCGTTACTACGAGTCGAATATGCCGGAGACCTGCCCACCGTGGCCTAACCGTGGCATCAGCGGCGAGCGAAGCGAAGTCCGCTGCATGCCGGGTTAGACACCACTGCCGAGATGGCAGGCATGGCGGACCTATGGCCGGTCTGGAGAGGTCAGGAGACGCTTCACGAGGGGGCGAGGTAGACGGGCGCTCGCGACCACGTGTCGGTATGTCTCTCTCGTCCAGTCGGAGGTTAGATGGCCGAGGCGTGAATACGACTTGAGGTTCTCGAGCAGAGCTACCTGCTTGAATCGTCATGCAGCCGCGGAGCAGAACAAGGCAACGAAGGTACTCGAAGTCCTCGTACCAGCCTCTGTGAGCGTTACGCCAGGCGAGGGGCAACGAGAAGCCCTGCGACGGTTGCTCCTCGTGCTGCTGTGCGAAGGCGCTGAAGTCGAGAGCGCCGTCCACGGTGCGGGGAGGAGCCGCCGGCACAGCCGCGACGTGACCCCATTCGTCGGCCATGGAGACGACGACGGAAGGCCGAGCGCTCGGAGCGCGAGAGTCTGATGATCGACCGATGACTGTTACCGCAATTCCAACGGGATACTGGTCCCGGAGATCGGCGAGGCGCCGTGCCGACGGGCTGCAGTCGGGAGCGCTGCCGAAGAGATACACCTCGACAGAGGAGCTTGCGCGGGATGCGAGCACGGGTGTTACGACGCGCACCGCCAAACCGGGTACTTGCGCCGCCCCGAGAATGGGACCGGCAGACTCTGAATAGCCGACGACGACCCTCGAATGCCACGGTGTCGTCGGGCACGCGCGCCGGCGGTAAGGCGATTGTTGCGCATGCGGCGGCGGAGCGACCGAGGACGGCCGTTGGCGAGAAGAAGGAGCGCGACTTTCATGTGTTTGATGATGGTGTCTAACCGTGGGCGTCGGTGGCGAGCACAGCGAAGCTGTGCGAGTCCACTGCACGCCGGGTTAGGGCTGCACCCAGTGTTGACGGGGGCTGGCGCGACTGACAAATGCCGGAGAGATGACGGCCTTCAGGTTCGGGGCACGCGGCGGTGGCGGATCGAACGGCAGCCGACTGGCGATTCAGGAGTGAGGAATGTGCGAAGGGGATGCTAGGCGCGCGCAAGAAATGAGACCAGGAGAAGCAGGAAAGCCGCGACGAGTGCGAGGACGATGAGGGCGACCGGACGGAAGCCGGCGCAACGGGAGCAACCGGCGCAGTGCGGGACACCGGGCAGGGGTGCGATGACGGAACGAGCTGCGGAAAGGACTTCGGTGGGCACGAGGACGAGCCAGAGCGTGAACGATGTCTGGCCGGGCGTTGGCGCTTCGCCGGTGTCGGAGTAGTAGACGTCGGTTGCGGGAATACCCGCGTCGCTAAGCGCGGTGAGCACGAGTTCGATCTCGTGTCGCTGGCCTGACTCGTAAGCGACGGACTGGCCATGGGTAATCGTATGGATCGGTGCTGCCTAACCGTGGCATCAGCGGCGAGCATAGCGAGTCCGCTGCATGCTGGGTTAGCAGCCCGTGGCAAAAGTCAGCGCTCTGGCGGCACGTCCCGTGCTTCGATTTCGGCACGGCGACAAGCTGACGCGGGGTGACGGTCGATGGCGATGGGACGGAAGGAGCGGGAGCGACAGGACACGCTGTGGGTGGCGGTTTCCGACATAGCGCGGAGCGAAGGCCACGTGTTCTACAGGGCCCTGAATCAGCTGTTTCGGCGTCATGGCTTCGACGGGTTCGTGGAGGGGCTGGTCGAGAAGAGCGGGATCTTCTCCAACGGCATGGGGCGTCCTTCGGTCGCGCCCGGGGTCTATTTCCGGATGTCGATGGTGGGCTACTTCGAAGGGCTTTCTTCCGAGCGCGGGATCGCCTGGCGGTGCGCCGACTCCATGTCGCTGAGAGAGTTCCTGGGGTACGAACTGACGCAGGAGACGCCGGATCACTCGACGCTGTCGCGGTGGAGGCGAAACCTCCCGGAGAAGCTGCACCGGGAGGTGTTCGAGTGGGTGGTCGGGGTGGCCCGTGAAGAGAAGATCCTGAAGGGGCGACGGATCGCGATCGACTCGACGACGATGGAAGCGAACGCGGCCATGAAGTCGATCGTGCGAAAGGCCGATGGAGCGACGTACCAGGACTACCTGAAGAAGCTGGCGAAGGCCGAGGGGATCGAGAACCCCACACCGCAGGATCTCCAGCGGATCGACCGGAAGCGGCGCGGGAAGAAGGTTTCGAACAAGGACTGGAAGAGCAAGACCGACACTCACGCGCATCGCGCGGATGAAGGACGGTCGGACCCGCATGGCCTACAAGGTCGAGGACGCGATGGATATCCAGAGCCGCATCACGGTGGCGGCCGAAGTCCACCTGGCCGATCAGGGAGACCCTGCGACGGTCGGAAAGACGCTGCGTTCCGCGGACGAGACGGTCATGAACGCGGGAGTCGAGGGAGGGATCCGCGAGGTCGTCCTCGATCGCGGGTATCACGCCGACGCTGTCCTGGAGACCCTCGATGAGAAGGGCTTCCGGGGTTACGTCGCCGAGCCGAAGAGGGGGCGGAGAAACTGGACGAAGCAGAGGCGTCGAGACGGAGAAGAATGCGTTACTCGTCGGAAGCGCGCTCTCTACGGCAATCGCCGACGGTCCCGCAGCCGTCGAGGCAGGCAGCTCCAGAAACTGCGAGCGGAGTTCCCGGAGCGAGGATTCGCCCATCTGAAACGGACGGGTGGGCTTGCACGGGTCTTCGTGCGAGGGAGACGAGAGGTCACGAAGAAGGTCCAGTCGTAACGTCGCGGCGGCGAATCTGAGCGTCATCCTGCGGGCGCTGCTCGGAATGGGAACGCCGCGAGGCCTGCAGAGCCGTCTTCGGGAAGCTCTGGCGGCCATTCTTTTCATCTGTCGTCTCCTCCACGCGCGACTCGCGTCCTACTCGCGCCCGCTGGCCGGCCGCCGCTTCTGCAGCGCCCAGGAGCGACCCGTCGAGTTCAACCAAGCCAGCTCAGGCCTGTGGATTCGAAAACGGGCTTATGCCACGGGCTCTTAGGAGGCGCGCTGCCAGCGGGATAGGGCTTCACGATTCGGGGACGTCCTTGTTCTCTTCGAGGTGACAACGCAGTGGATGGAACAGGGGCACCGCCGACAGGGCTTCCGTTCTCAGGACCGGGGCGCCCAGGCGAACGATTGAGAGCCGCGGAATGGGAAGCCTCAGTTGCAGGTACGCCAGGACTTTGTGGTGGCCATCAAGTATGAACTCCGACCACCCCTCAAACGCCGCGATCGTGATCACGAGGGGCCGATGGCCGGCCTCGATCTGGTTCACGTAGTCGCGGACTAGGCTCGCGCGAATCGTCGTTGACGACTGCGTGGCGACTAGGGCGCCGCATCCTGCGTAGAAGTGTTTGAAAGCCCGTTCGCCACAGTCAGTCGGATCAAGGGCGACATACTCGACGTCCTGCCATGCGTCGCTCACCGCCAATCGGTAGCGTCCAGGCGCCAGGAGAGACACTACTTGCGAGAAATGACCGGACAACGACGTCCCGGATGTCGGCCACGTCTCGACAGAGTGCCGAAAGGCGAGAACGTCCAGCAGGGGTTCTGCAGATGCGCGCTGGATGAGGTACTGCGCAACGCTGCCCTCCAAGTCCCGCCACTGATACGCCACTAGCGTGCTGCCGATTCGAAGCAGGGAGTCGAAATCGGCGCCCTTGACCTCCACGGTTCCTGTGGTGGCGTGAACAGTGATCTCTTCGGACATTGGGACTGTCACGGAAGCCTCCTAACCGTGGGCGTCAGCGGCGAGCGCAGCGAGTCCGCTGGACGCCGGGTTAGGCTATGTGTCAACGGATGCCACGCTACCTGGTGCTTTTCCCCGGTCTAGTCCGGTCTAGTCCGATACATTTGAACGCAGAAGCCAGAAGTAGGCCTCTGCCTTCGTGTGGAGACCCTCTGGAGGAAATCGGCGGAAGAGGTAACCAACCCATAGAAGCGCATTCAAGAGAATGGTTCCCACGAGTACAACCCGGAGCGCTTGAACGGAGGCGCGCCGCAGCGCCAAGCGTGGAAAGCGAAGGGCGCTGATAAGGGTAAGGCACGGGAGCGATTCAATGAACGCACGGTTTCCAAATGAATCTCCAAACCACCAGCACCACCAACTGCCGTTCACTAACACAAGAAGAACAAAGGACGCGACAGACCCAGCTGCGAGGGCGCGGAGAGAGCTATCGAAGAGCGCTGCAAGGCAGAGGCCGAGAAGAACTACGTACCACGGGTGATACACGAAAAGCCCGTGACGGTCGGGAACGAGGGGTTCCCAGAACGCCGCTCCACCCGCCTGCGAAAGACTCTGCTGGATACGGTAGGAGCCGTGGTTCCCCCAGAGAGAGTACAGCGCCAGTGGTTGAAGGCTAGCCACGACGAGCGCGGACGCGGTCATTAGGAACACAGGACGGGGGCGACGGAACGTCCTCGAAAGACTAGAGTGGCGAGTATCGGAGCAAGAACCATGTTCGTGTTGCGCACGAGAAACAGCATCCCAGCGGAAACGCCGACCAGAATGAGAGACCCGCTTCCAATCTCCTCCCAGCGCGACGGCCACCCGCTCAGGAGGAAGAGCACAACACAGCAGAGCGCCAGTCCCGCCCCATGTGCCATTGCCGGTTCCTTGACAACATAGTGCCAGAGGTTCGTAGCGACAAGCATAGCCGAACAGAACAAACCCGCCGCCGGGGCAGGTGCGCCGAAGCGGCGGGCGGCAAGATAGAGAAGGTAGATGCTGTATAGGTAGAACACGGCAAGCGATAGCGTGACTGATAGCTGGTACGGTGCGGATGCGCCGTTGGTGGGCCAGGCGCCAACGACGAGAGCTATTCCGTGGCCCAGTAGTAGGCCGGGCGTTTCCAAGAGCGCCATCCCGACGGGTACTTGTTTACGATCAGCCCGGCGGGGGTTAGCTGGTCAACCTCGGGAGGAAGGGGATCCGGTGGATACAACAAGCTGTAGTCATTGCGGAAGTCCACGTCCCCGTCGAGAATAGTCGACCGTGTCCAGGCATAGTACTGTGCGCCGTCGCCCACGATCAGGGCGGAGGACTGTCCCCGGATCATCGAAAGTGTCAGTGTGGAAACGCAAAAGGCGCACGCTGCCAGGAGGAAGGCGGCCATCCAGCGATTCGTGAATCTGCCGTCAAGATCCAAGGGGCTTCCGGCGCTTCGACAGTCACGCATACCATTTCCATTGTGACCGCCGGAAGCGTTCAGAAGAGTGTTTGCCTACCGCACCGGCGGTCGAAGGCTCACTATTCGTCGCTCTCCGGCCTTCAGGCATCCAGTCCCTCGCCTAAGCCTCTTCGCGTCCGATTGAACCAAGCATGGAGCGTGCGGATTTCGGCGAGAAAGCGTTGTTGCATGGTGCCTTTATCGGATTCTATCCCGGCCGCACTTCAGAGGGAGTTCAGCGAAAGGACACGCACGTACGGTGTCCCTTTGGGGTGGGTTCGGAGGTCCTCATCCATTGGTGCAGGAAGGCGTTCCCCTATTAGGGCTTGTTGCATGGCAGTAAAAGCACCGGCTGATTAGGCCAGAGCGTGTTCAGTGTCTCAGAGTAGGTCACGACGCCGTCGTCGACCAACTCGTAAAATACCATTCCCCAAGGCCTGGCGTAGTAGTAACGCTCGACATAGGCGGGATTGCTTAGATTCACTTGGGTTAGGCGCAGCGCACTGACAGTCCCGACACTTCCGCCAAGGTATAGCGTCTCTGGACCGGAGACGCCCATTTGAAACGTTGGCCCTCCCGTGCCCGCGGGCCCTCTGTGCCAACGTGCGTGAGACACCGACCCCCCTGGTAATTACTGTAGAACGAGGGCGGGGAGAGATGATGAATGAGCAAGGTACAGAGACACCTCCCCAGGGCCGTGCCCGACCCCGTCGTGGGGGCCGAGCGGAGCGTAGGCGACCGGAGGGAGCCGGAGCGTAGCTCGGCCCCCACGACGGCCGCGCCGCCCCCCCTGCCCGCGAGTCCCGCCGCACCGCCTCCCGACCCCGAGGTCCCGACGGATCGCCCGAGGCGCCGGACATTCACCGCCGAGTACAAGAAGCGGATCCTCGAAGAGGCCGACGCGTGCTCGGCGTCCGGCACCGTGGGTGTCTTGCTCCGGCGCGAGGGCCTGTTCTCCTCCCACCTGACGGAATGGCGGCGGCAGCGCGAACAGGCCACGATCGCCGGGCTGACCCCAAGGAAACGCGGACGAAAACAGAAGGTCGTCGACGCCATGGCCGTACGCGTTGCAGAGCTCGAGCGCGACAAACGGCGGCTCGAGGAGCGCCTGCGCACGGCCGAGATCATCATCGACGTCCAAAAAAAAGTCTCGCTGCTCCTGGGCGTGCCGCTGAGCGCCCCGAAGACCGAAGGCAACGACTGATGCCCGCCGTCAGCGATCTCTCCCTGGCCGTCGGGACGGCCCGTGCCTGCGATGCGCTGGGCCTGGCCCGAGCCTCGTACTACCGCGGCCTGCAACCGCAGCCGCCGGCCAGGGAGCGCCCCACTCCCGATCGCGCACTCAGCGCCGCCGAGCGCCAGGTCGTCCTGGACACCCTCCACTGCGAGGCCTTCGTCGACAAGGCGCCCGCAGAGGTCTGGGCAACGCTTCTGGACCAGGGCACCTACCTCTGCTCGCCTCGCACGATGTACCGCATCCTCGACGACGCCCTGGAAGTTCGCGAACGCCGCGACCAGCTGCGCCACCCCGCCTACAAGAAGCCCGAGCTCCTCGCCCTGGCACCCAACGAGGTCTGGAGCTGGGACATCACCAAGCTGCTCGGCCCGGCGAAATGGACGTACTTCTACCTCTACGTGATCCTCGACATTTTCAGCCGCTACGTGGTGGGCTGGATGGTCGCCGACGGCGAGTCGGCCACTCTCGCCAATCAGCTCATCGACCAGACCTGCGCCAAGCACTGCATCCCGCCCGGCCAACTCACCCTCCACGCCGATCGCGGCACCTCGATGAAGTCCAAGGCCGTGGCACTGCTCCTCTCGGATCTTGGTGTCACAAAGACACATAGTCGCCCTCACGTCTCCGACGACAATCCCTTCTCCGAGAGCCATTTCCGCACTCTCAAGTACCGTCCCGACTTCCCCGGCCGCTTCGGCTCGATCCAGGACGCCCGCTCCTTCTGCCGGAGCTTCTTCCCCTGGTACAACGCTGAGCATCGCCACTCCGGCATCGGGCTGCTCACCCCGGAGAGCGTCCACTACGGCCGCGCCGCCGACCTGCTCGCCCAGCGCCAGTCCGTCCTCTCCGACGCCTACGCGGCCCACCCGGAACGCTTCGTCAGCAAGCCGCCGACACCACCCGCTCTGCCGTCCGCCGCCTGGATCAACCCCCCGAAGAACGAGCCCATCGAGAAGGAACCAGCTGTTCAGTAAATTCGACCCGTCGCTGTCTCAAAGTCGTTGACACGTCCCGGAGTGCCGGAGTCAGGACGGTCTCGTAAAGAAGGTGCCGCCTCCGTCCTCCTCGTACCCCCTCGACCCAGTGCCGCGGGATGCGAAGCGGTGACGAGGAACCACCGCGGTAGGTGATTGATTTCGTGGGTGTGCCGGGCGCGGCGCTAACGTCTGGCATCAGCGGCGAGCGTAGCGAGTCCGCTGCATGGTGCGCCCGGCATGGGCGCGGAACAGGAGGTGGAAGTCCTCTTGGGGCCCTGACGGAGGGAACCCAACACCGACGAGGCAGGGGCGTTGTTCAACGAGAGGAGAAGGCGTCCGATGGAAGCCTGAGGTGAAACCCGGCACCGAGCGTAGAGCGAAGCGTCTGTGAGGCTTGTGGCCCGTGGGTGAGCTGACCATCAGCATGCCAGGCCCAGTATCCGTCGGCGGGAACGAGTAGAGACGACGGTGATCCGGGGGAAGTTCCGCGTTCTTACCCGGGGAGACCTCTCGGCCTCCGTGCATCCGATTCGGATGGGCGGTAGTTGTCGAGGACGAAAGGACGAGATGACGAAGGGACGAGAGGAGTCGGATGGTCTCGTTGTACCGCAAAGCCGTCGAAAGGCGGCCTCAACCGTTGGGGCGACCCGACGGGGAGGGAAGGGGACCACGGCCAGAGAAGTGGCAGAGCAGCTTGAACTGATCCTCGAGACAGCCGAGAGCCCGAAAGGGGACGACGGCGGAAGGGACAGGGGCCGACCCCAGCCTCAACCGCGCGCGGTGCCGAAGTCGAGGAGCACGACAGGAAGAGCCCTGACCGCGATGACGATCGAGGAGGTGGCGCGAGAAGAGAACCTGAGGGAGGCGTTTCGGAAAGTGGCGTCGAACGACGGTGCCCCGGGACCGGACCGGCAGACGGTGGAGCAGGTGCAGCAGCGCCTGGATGCCATCGTGCCGGTGTTGAGCCGCGAACTGACGACGGGGGAATACCGACCGGGAGACATCCGGAGGGTATGGATCCCGAAGACGGGAGGCGGCGAAAGGGGCCTTGGCATCCCGAACGTGATCGATCGGATCGTGCAGCAGGCTGTGGCGCAGGTGCTCAGTCCGCATTACGAGCCGACGTTTCACCCGAGTAGCCATGGTTTCCGGCCGGGCAGGAGCTGTCACACGGCGATCGCCGAAGCGAAGCGGCATCTGGAGGAGGGCTACGGGATCGTGGTGGACCTGGATCTGGACAAGTTCTTCGATCGGGTTCACTGGGAGCGGTTGCTGGCCCGGCTGGGGAAGCTGGTGAAAGATGACCGGCTCATCGCCTTGATCCGACGGATGTTGAAAGCGCGAGTGGTGATGCCGGACGGAGTGGTGGTGACGACGGAAGAGGGGACCCCACAGGGCGGGCCGCTCTCGCCGCTGCTGTCGAACATCGTGCTCGACGAGCTCGACTGGGAGCTTTCGAGACGAGGACACCGCTTCGTGCGCTATGCCGATGACCAGAACATCTATGTTCGCAGTCAGCGGGCAGGCGAAAGGGTGATGGCCAACGTCAGGGACTTCATCGAGCGCAAGCTTCGGCTGAAGGTAAACCTGGCCAAGAGCGCCGTGGCGAAACCAGAGGAGCGGCACTTTCTAGGGTTCCGGCTCAGGCGCGATCCTGAGGACGGGGCCGTGGAGGTGGACTTGTCGAAGCGTTCGAAGGAACGCGTGGACGAGAAGATCCGCCACAAGACGCGACGGAACCGGGGGCAGTCGCTGTGGGCGACGCTGCGGGAGCTGAACGAGTACCTTAAAGGCTGGATCGGGTTCTTCTGGATCGTGACCGGAGAGACAGCGGAACGAACGCTACGAAATCTGGATGCCCACATCAGGCGCCGACTCCGTGCGGTGCTGCTGAAGCACTGGCGGAGCAAGCGCTCGATCGCGCGCCGACTCATCAAGCTCGGGTGTCCACCGAAGAAGGCCTGGCGAACGGTCTACGAGGGGCGACGACGCCTCTGGGACCTGAGCCGAACTGCGGCGGTGCAGAAGAGTCTCCGAAACGAATACTTCGAAAAGCGGGGACTGTTCTCGCTGACGGCATGGCACGGACAGAGGTGGGCACGAGAGCTCGCCCCGGTACAGCTCAATCTGGGGCTGGAACTGGGATAGCTGCGGGGGCGCAAGCCCTGGCACCGGCATAAGGGCTTCGGCCCCGACCCCGGTGTCCCGAAGAGCCGGATGTGAGATCCACAAGTCCGGTTCCGTGGGAGCTGGGGGAGGGCAACCTCCCCTGGCTACCCGACGTGCGCCCGGCATGGGCGCGGAACAGGAGGTGGAAGTCCTCTTGGGGCCCTGACGGAGGGAACCCAGCACCGAGGAGGCAGGGGCGTCGTTCAACGAGAGGAGAAGGCGTCCGATGGAAGCCTGAGGTGGAACCCGGCACTGAGCGTAGAGCGAAGCGTCTGTGAGGCTTAAGGCCCGTGGGTAAGCTGACCATCAGCATGCGACGCCCAATATCCGTTGGCGGGAATGAGTAGAGACGACGGTGGTCCGGGGGAAGTTCCGTGACCCTTACCCGGGGAGACCTCTCGGCCTCCGTGCATCCGATTCGGATGGGCGGTAGCCATCGAGAACGAAAGAACGAGATGACGAAGGGACGAGAGGAGTCGGATGGTCTCGTTGTACCGGAAAGCCGTCGAAAGGCGGCCTCAACCGCGCGGGAGAGCGCGCGGGGAGGGAAGGGGACCACGGCCAGAGAAGAGGCAGAGCAGCTTGAACTGATCCTCGAGACAGCCGAGAGCCCGAAAGGGGACGACGGCGGGAGGGACCGGGGCCGACCCCAGCCTCAACCGTGCGCGGTGCCGAAGTCGAGGAGCACGACAGGAAGAGCCCTGCCCGCGATGACGATCGAGGAGGTGGCGCGAGAAGAGAACCTGATGGAAGCGTTTCGGAGAGTGGCGTCGAACGACGGCGCCCGGGACCGACCGGCAGACGGTGGAGCAGGTGCAGCAGCGCCTGGATGCCATCGTGCCGGTGCTGGAGCCGCGAACTGAGGACGGGGAATACCGACCGGGAGACATCCGGAGGGTATGGATCCCGAAGACGGGAAGGCGGCGAAAGGGGCCTTGGCATCCCGAACGTGATCGATCGGATCGTGCAGCAGGCCGTGGCGCAGGTGCTCAGTCCGTATTACGAGCCGACGTTTCACCCGAGTAGCCATGGCTTCCGGCCGGGCAGGAGCTGTCACACGGCGATCGCCGAAGCGAAGCGGCATCTGGAGGAGGGCTACGAGATCGTGGTGGACCTGGATCTGGACAAGTTCTTCGATCGGGTTCACTGGGAGCGATTGTTGGCCCGGCTGGGAATGCTGGTGAAGGATCACCGGCTGATCGAGCTGATCGGACGGATGCTGAAAGCGCGGGTGGTGATGCCGGACGGAGTGGTGGTGACGACGGAAGAGGGGACGCCGCAGGGCGGGCCGCTTTCGCCGCTGCTGTCGAACATCGTGCTCGACGAGCCTGACTGGGAGCTCGAGACGAGGACACCGCTTGTACGCTATGCCGATGACCAGAACATCTATGTTCGCAGTCAACGGGCAGGCGAAAGGGTGATGGCCAACGTCAGGGACTTCCATCGAGCGCAAGCTCCGGCTGAAGGTGAACCTGGCCAAGAGCGCCGTGGCGAAATCAGGGGAAACGGCACTTCCTGGGGTTCCGGCTCAGGCGCGAGCCTGAGGACGGGACCGTGGAGGTGGACTTGTCGAAGCGTTCGAAAGAACGCGTGGACGAGAAGATCCGCGGCAAGACGCGTCGGAACCGGGGCAGTCGCTGTGGACGACGCTGCGGGAACTGAACGTGTACCTAAAGGCTGGATCGGGTTCTTTGGATCGTGACCGAGAGACAGCGGAACGAACGCTACGAAATCTGGACGCCCACATCAGGCGCCGACTCCGCGCGGTGCTGCTGAAGCACTGGCGGAGCAAGCGCGCGATCGCGCGCCGACTCATCAAGCTCGGGTGTCCACTGAAGAAGGCCTGGCGCACGGTCTACGAGGGGCGACGACGCCTCTGGGACCTGAGCCGAACTGCGGCGGTGCAGAAAAGCCTCCGGAACGAATACTTCGAGAAACGGGGGCTGTTCTCGCTTGAAGCGTGGCGCCGTCAAAGGTGGGCGCGAGAGCTCGCCCCGGTACAGCTCCCTCTGGAGCTGGAACTGGGATAGCTGCGGGGGCGCAAGCCCCGGCACCGGCATAAGGGCTCGTGAAGCCCCGACCCGGTGTCCCGAAGAGCCGGATGTGAGATCCACAAGTCCGGTT